>JACCVA010000203.1 GCA_013698435.1 Nocardioidaceae bacterium
CTCGCCGCCGCCAACGGGGTGGTGTTCTGGGCGCTCGGCTCCCGCGCGGCCTCCGGTGACCTCGCTTTGGGCAGTCTCGTCGTCTACGCCCAGGTCGCCGTCGGCGTCAGCGCCTTCGCGTTCGGTAGCTTCAACTGGGCGTTGGACGGCGCCTCGGCACCGGTGGCGTCGGTGCTGCGGCTCAAGCCGGCGATGGCACCGGCGGGAGCCTTGTCCCCAGGGGACCGCACCCTCACCGGCCCCGCCCCACGCACGGGGATCCACATCCGCGACCTCCATTTCACCTACCCACGCACGCAGCGGCCGATCTACGACGGCCTCGACCTGACCGTGCCGGCGGGCACCTCCTTGGCGATCGTCGGGCAGAACGGCGCCGGCAAGACCACACTGGCAAAGCTCCTGTGCCGGCTCTACGACCCGGACTCCGGAGCGATCGAGGTCGACGGGGTCGACCTCCGGGATCTCGACATCGACGCCTGGCGCGGACAGGTGACAGCCGTCTTCCAGGACTTCGTCCGCTTCGACCTCTCCCTGCGTGACAACGTCGCCCCCGGTGGCGCGCCGGACAGCGAGGTGCTGGCCGCGCTGCGCGACGCGGGCGCGGAGGGGCTCGCTGACCTCGACACTCCCCTGGCCAAGGGATACGAAGGCGGCACCGACCTGTCTGGAGGTCAGTGGCAGCGTGTCGCGCTCGCACGCGCCCTTTGCGCCGTACGCCGGGGCGCCGGGCTGGTCCTGCTGGACGAACCCACGGCCCAGCTGGACGTCCGGGGTGAGGCAGCGATCTTCGACCGCATCCTCACCGCAACCCGTGACGTGACCACGATCCTCATCTCGCACCGCTTCTCCACGGTGCGGCACGCCGACAAGATTGCGGTCCTCGAGCACGGCCGCGTCATCGAGCTCGGTAGCCACGACGAGCTGATGGCGCAGCATGGCCGCTACCGGACGATGTTCGACCTTCAGGCCAGCCGCTTCGAAGCCAGCGCGGACGAGGAGGGCATCGACTATGACGTCCTCGCGTGACGACGGCCCCCCGGCACTCGCGTCAATGTGGCGGCTGTGCAAGCTGGGGTACTCGCACGAGCCCGGCCTGTTGAGCTTCGCGTTCGTGATGTCCTTGCTGGCCGCGATTCCTGATGCGATGTTGGCCTTGCTGCTCAAGTTCCTGGCAGACGGTGTCGTGGCCGGCGACCGGAGGCACATCCTGCTTGCCGTCCTCGGAATGGCCGTCGCTGTCACGTTGACCTGGCTGATGCGGGTCGCCACCGCGAGAGTCACACGCCGCTTCCGCGACAAGGTGACGATCGCGCTGGAGACCCACGTCGCCGGACTGCAGGCGTCGGTGTCGACGATCGAGCACCAGGAGCGTCGCGACTTCCTCGACCGGCTGGCGATACTCCGCAACCACGTGTTCGTCCTCGACCACATGTACATGTCGCTGTTCTCGACGGCGGGCTGGATCGTGCGGCTGGGCCTCACCGTGGCGCTGCTGATGTCTATCCATCCCGTGCTGGCCCTGCTGCTTCTCTTCGCCGTCCCCACGGTCGTCAGCTCGTCCTGGCGGCCAGCGGTCGAGCGCGAGACCGAGGAGGCCAACGCGGTGCATCAGCGGCTGGCCGTGCACCTCTTCACGATGGCCACGACGGCGGCACCCGGCAAGGAGGTGCGGGTCACCGGCATCGGCCCCGAGCTCGTCCGCCGGCGACGCCACGAGTGGAACCGCTGGTACGGCCCGACCTCCACGGTGCGCTGGTCCAGCGCCGCCTGGCACTCCCTCGCCTGGGCGGTCTTCGGCTCGGCGTACGTCGGTGCCATCGTGTTCGTCGCGTCGGGGCTGCGCGCGTCGCCCGGCGACGTGCTGCTGGTGCTCGCTGCCGGCGGCCGGCTGTCGGCATACGTCGCCGCCAGCATGCGCGAGATCGGTTTCATCCGCGGGGTGTGGCTGGACGGGGCGCGGCGGCTGGCGTGGTTGGAGGACTACGCGGCAGCGGTGCAGGTCAATGCAGACCAGCCCGCCCCCGACTCGCTCACCGACGGCATCCGGCTGGACAAGGTGTCGTTCGCCTATCCGGGCACCGACACGCTTGTGCTCGATGACGTCTCGTTGCACCTGCCGGCCGGGCGGGTCGTCGCGGTCGTCGGAGAGAACGGTGCCGGCAAGTCGACGCTGGTCAAGCTGCTGTGCAAGCTGTATGAGCCCACCAGCGGCGAGATCCTCATCGACACTGTGCCGCTGCACCGCATCTCGAGTGCTGCCTGGCGGGCCAGGCTCTCCGGCGCGTTCCAGGACTTCTTCCGGTTCGAGTTCGCGGCCCGCACGAGCGTCGGGCTCGGGAACCTGCCGAACGTCGAGGACGACACAGCCGTGCTGACCGCTGTCGGCAAAGCAGGCGCCGACGAGGTCGTGACCCGGCTCGAGTCCGGGCTCGACACCCAGCTCGGCCCCACGTGGCCCGACGGCGTCGACGTCAGCTTCGGGCAGTGGCAGAAGCTCGCTCTTGCCCGTGGATTCATGCGCGCCGAGCCCTTGCTCCTCGTGCTGGACGAGCCGACGGCAGCCCTCGACGCCGAGACCGAGCACGAGCTGTTCAGCCGGTATGCCGAGGCCGCCCGCGCCGGTTCGCGCGGCGGCATCACGATCTTGGTGTCACACCGCTTCAGCACGGTGCGGATGGCCGACCTGATCGTGGTGCTGCAGGGATCGCAGCTGTCCCAGGTGGGCAGTCACGAGGAGCTGATGCGGCAGGGCGGACCGTACGCCGAGCTGTACTCGCTGCAGGCCGACGCCTATCAGCTGTGACGCCGCTGCCCCGCACGCGGTAATGGCTGTCACACAGCTTCCGTAACTTCGCGTCTGATGCGGCGTTAGAGCACGTATATCTCCAGGTGCTCTCGCCACCGCTTCTCGCCGAAGGTGCTCACATGTCACGTCGTACGCCGCTTTCTCAGCGCAGGGGCGTCCAGGCTGCCGCAGCCGTCGCTGTCGCCGGGCTGTTCGTTGCCGGTCTCTCCACGCCGACCGCCCAAGCGAATCCCCGTCCCACCTCCGCCGCCGACGGCACGAGCCCGGTCAACGCCTCGGGAGTCAACACCAACTTCGACGACCCGGAGGTCTTCAGCGAGGAGTCCGCGGGGCTCGCTGACACGGACGTGCGAGGGTGGGTCGCCCCGTGGGCGTCACAGCGGGCTGCTGTCCCCGCCGGTGCCGACGTGCGATGGAACCGCTACGGCACACCGGCGTCGGTGAGCACGATCAGCGGATACCTCAGCGGCGCCCGCACAGCCAAGCCCGAGACGGTCGCACGAGACTGGCTCCGCTCCCATGCCGCCATGTTCGGCCTCGATGCCGCCGGCATCGACGCACTGGCGCTCGTGAGCGACAACGCGCTGTACCAGAGCACGGCACACGTGGTGCGGTTCCGACAGGAGTTCGGTGACCTCACGTCCGCGGTCGACGGCATGGTGACGGTAGGTCTCGCGCCCGACCGGCGGGTCGCCTACGTTGCGTCGTCGCTGGCCCGCACAACCTCCGCACCGGCGGCCGCCACCTTGAGCGCCCAGACCGCGCTGGCGGCGTGGAAGAGCGCCGTTCAGGATCTGGTGAACGCGAACGCTCCTGACATCGACACCGCGAACCTGACTGGCGTGACCGCCAGGCAGGTCGACGGCTGGATGAGGTTCGGCGTCCCTGGCTTCGCGCAAGAGCAGCAGGTACGCCTGCGCGCCCTCGCGCTGCCCGGGGAAGGCGTGCGCCCCGTCTTCGAGGTCAACGTCATCAACTCTGCCGGCGGGACCGCGTCGGCGTACACCTCCTTCGTCGACGCGACCGACAACACCGTGCTGATCCGGCAGAACCGGACAGAC
Organism: Nocardioidaceae bacterium; assembly: GCA_013698435.1. Taxonomy (GTDB): domain Bacteria; phylum Actinomycetota; class Actinomycetes; order Propionibacteriales; family Nocardioidaceae; genus JACDHG01. Next base: position 3,868 of record JACCVA010000203.1, read on the forward strand.
AACCTGTCCACGATCCCGATGGCCAGCGAGTTCACAGAGCCTTTCCAAGGCGCGTTCACCGCGACCGAGTGCGGACCCGATCACAGCTACGACGTGGACGCCGCCACCAAGACGATCGTCGTGACGGCTTCAGCGGTGCTGCCGGCCGAGGACGTCGTGCTCAAGCTCTCCTACAACAACACTGAAGTCGCTAGCGCCGACACCGCGACCAGCCCCGAGGCGATCACCTACTCACCCCCAGGGGGCGTGCCCGCCGGCACCTACACGGTCAACGTCTGCCCGTTCCAACCCGACCCGACGGTTCCCGTCGTGGCGGGTCAGTACATCGGCAGCTTCACCGCCAGCGAACGGTCGACGCCGCAGGGTGGGACGCCCTATCCACCCAAGTGGAAGTACTTCCTGGCAAACCCGGCCCTGAACTTCGACGCGGAGAACACCACCGACAACCGCCGGATCGCCTGCTGGGTCGTGCTCGCAGGTGACACCGAGTGTGGGGGCCCCTCGCCGCTCAGCAACCTGGCTGCCCGTGGCCCCTGGGACTACGACTTCCGCGCCGGCGGCCCGACGCTGACCACCAGGGGCAACGCAGCCGACACCGCCGAGGCATGGATCAGCCCGCTGACCCCGGGCGGTGCGCACCAGATGCCCGTGAGCCCGGACCGCCACTACGGGTTCGACAACGTCGGCCAGAACTTCACCGACGCCTGGAACAACACCAAGTGCTCGTACGAGGCATTCACACCCGCCAACAACAACAACGACATCCTGGCATCGGTGACGAACCTCTTCGCGGGCCACAACCGGTTCCACGACTACTCGTACTTCCTGGGCTTCACCGAAGGCACCTACAACCTGCAGGACAGCAACTTCGGCAACCGCGCACAGGGAGGCGTTTCGCCGACCGGTGGCGAAGGCGACCCGGAGGTCGGCAACGTCCAGGCAGGCGCCTTGGCCGGCGACCGCGGGCTCCCTGTGACCGGTCGCGACAACGCCAACCAGATCACGTTGCAGGACGGGATCCCCGGCATCACCAACCAGTACCTGTTCCAGCCTCTGGCGGCGGCGTTCTACGCGCCCTGCGTGGACGGTGACTACGACGCACCCGTCTACGGACACGAGTACACCCACGCGATCTCGAACCGGATGGTCGCGGGTCCGGACGCCGGACTGTCCGGCTTCCAGGCCGGCTCGATGGGTGAGTCGTGGAGCGACCAGGTTGCGCTCGAGTACCTGTTCGAGCACGACTACGACATCGGGGCCGCCAGCCCGTGGGTCGAGGGTCCCTATGTCACCGGCAACAAGGTGACGGGAATCCGCAACTACGCCCTGGACAAGAACCCGCTGCACTATGGCGATCTCGGATACGACACCACCGGTCCGGAAGTCCACGCCGACGGTGAGGTCTGGAGTGCGGCGATGTTCGACGTACGCCGCCAGCTGGTCAAGAAGTACGACGCCAGCTTCCCCGAGTCCGACAAGGCGCTGCAGCTGCGCTGCGCCGACGGTGCACTCGGGCAAACCGCCAACTCGCCGCGACAGGCTCCGCTGCCCGCCGGGCAGTGCCCCGGTGGACGCCGGTGGATCCAGCTGATCTTCGACTCGTTCCTGCTGCAGGAGTCGGCCACGAGCATGTTGGACGCACGCGACGCCTACCTGGCCGCCGACAAGATGCGCTTCGGCGGTCGTGACCTTGCCGCCATCTGGCAGGGTTTCGCCAGCGACGGCATGGGCCAGAACGCCTCCACGACGTCGACCGAGGACAGCCAGCCGAAGTCCGGCTACACCTCACCGTTCGAGAACGAAGGCACCCTGCGCCTCGGCGCCAGCGACCTCACGTCTGCGGTCGAGGGCAAGCTGTACGTCGGCAACTTCGAGGCGCGGGTGACACCGGTCGCCGACACCGACGCCAGCACCCCACTCCCGTCAGTGGTGCGGATGGTCCCGGGCACGTACAGCTTCGTGTTCCGGGCCGACGGCTACGGCATGAAGAGATTCAGCTTGACGATCCAGGCGGGGCAGACCACCTCACGTGTGATCCACCTTGCCAGGAACGTCGCCTCGTCCAAGAACGGCGCGGTCGTCGACGGTGCGAGCAACAACCTCAACGCCGGCTCGCTGCTCGACGACACGGAGGCCACCAACTGGGCCGGCGTCAACCCCGCGGGTGTCAGCGTTGACACGAGCCACCCGTTCGTGAACGTCAACCTCGCCGGCTCTCGGGCTCAGGTCATCCGTGCGGTCAAGGTGAGCGCCATGCTGCGACCGGCGCAGGCCACCGACGAGAACGACACGTTGTCGGGCAGCCGCTTCACGGCGCTGCGTAAGTTCGCGATCGAGATCTGCACCGACACGGTGGACAGCGACTGCTCCTCGTCGCAGCCCTCCGGATCGGCCGGGTCACCGTACACGCGGATCTACACGAGCCCTGATGATGCGTTCAACGGTGTCCGGCCGCGTCCGCTGGCTCCGACCCTGCTGTTCAAGCAGTTCGACATCCCCGACCGCAGCGCGACCCATGTGCGCCTGGTGGCGCTGGAGAACCAGTGCACTGGGCAGGGAGGTTTCGCCGGCGAGCAGGACAACGACGAGACCAGGCAGACCACGGACTGCAAGGCCGGTTCGACACGTGACGAGTCGGTGCGGGCGGCTGAGCTCGAGGTGTTCGGTTACGACGCCACGACGCGGCCTCCAGGCGACCCGGTCGTTCTCATGGCGATGACCGGCAAGTCGGTGGCTTCACCAGGCGAGCAGGTGACATACAAGCTTACCTACACCAACTACGGGCCGAAGCCATCGTCCAACGCCGACATCCGCATCACGAGACTGCCCAGCAGCCTGCGTTTCGTGTCAGCGAGCGGAGACGCGCAGTGGAGCTCGGTCACCCGTTCGTTGCTCTACACGCTGGACACGGTGCCCGTGGGGGTCACCAGATCAGTCACGCTGACCACCCGGGTCGCTCCCCAGGCACCCGTCGGCAGCGCGATCATCACCACGGCACAGTTCGCCGGAGCGATGACGTACTCACCGCCGGCGGCGGCAGTGACCCTGGTCGGGCCGTAACCTGACACGTTGAGGTAGCCAGCTAAATGGCCGCCCGGTCATGACGACCGGGCGGCCCTTTGGTTGTCCTTCCGGCCTAGCGGGCCAGCGAGAGCTTGACGACGTCGGCGAGCCGTTGCGCAACCGACTCCGCCTGGTGCGACGACTCCGCCTCCACCATCACCCGGACGAGCTGTTCGGTGCCGGACGGACGGAGCAGCACCCGCCCGGTGTCGCCGAGCTCCGCCTCGGCCTCAGCGATCGCGGCGGCGACGGCGCGGTCACTGTGGGCGCGCGACTTGTCGACGTCAGAGACGTTGATCAGCGTCTGCGGCAGCCTGCGCATCACCGCCGCCAGCTGGGCGATCGACCGCCCGGTCGCGGCCATCCTGGCGGTGACGTGGAGGGCGGCCAGCACCCCGTCACCGGTGGTGGCGTGTGCGGTCATGATGAGGTGCCCCGACTGCTCACCCCCGAGAGTGAATCCGCCGGCATGCATCGCCTCGAGCACGTAACGGTCGCCGACTTTGGTCTGCACCACGGTGAGCCCGGCGGCGCGCAGCGCCTGCACGAAGCCGAGGTTGCTCATCACGGTCGCCACGACCGTGTCGCGCCACAACGTGCCGGCGTCTCGCAGATGCAGGGCGAGGATGGCGAGGAGCTGATCGCCGTCGACGACCTCACCGTCAGCATTCACTGCCAAGCAGCGGTCGGCGTCGCCGTCGAGGGCGAAGCCGACGTCCGCCCGGTACTCGACGACAGCGCGTTGCAGCGAGGCGAGGTGCGTCGATCCGCAGTCGGCGTTGATGTTGAGGCCATCGGGTGCGTCGTGGATCGCCACCACCTCCGCTCCGGCGGCGGCGAAGGCCGCGGGAGCCGTGCGGTACGCCGCACCCTGCGCGCAGTCGACCACGACCTTGAGCCCGCTCAGCCGGGTCGAGACGGTGGCCACCAGATGCTCGACGTAGCGCGAGACAGGGTCCGGTTCGTCCACCACCCGGCCGACGTCAGCACCGACGGGGCGAGGGGACTCGGCACCGATGGCCGCCTCGATCGCGTCCTCGGCGCTGTCAGCGAGCTTGCGGCCGCCGCGAGCGAAGAACTTGATGCCGTTGTCGGGCATCGGGTTGTGCGAGGCGGACAGCATCACACCGAAGTCGGCTCCGGTTGCTGCGGTCAAGTATGCGACGCCAGGAGTGGGCAGCACGCCAAGTCGGCGTACGTCGACCCCTGCCGAGGCGAGCGCGCCGACGACTACGGCCTCGAGAAATTCACCGCTGGCTCGGGGGTCACGGCCGACGACGGCGACCGGTCGAGAGGTGTCCGTGCTGCCATGAGCAGAGCCGAGCACTCCCGCGGCAGCAACGCCGAGGTCGAGCGCCAGCTGCGCCGTGAGGTCCTGGTTCGCGACCCCGCGCACGCCGTCCGTTCCGAACAGGCGGGACACGACTCTAGGTCAGCGCTTGCTGTACTGAGGAGCCTTACGGGCCTTCTTCAGGCCAGCCTTCTTGCGCTCCTTGATCCGGGCGTCGCGGGTGAGCATGCCGGCCTTCTTGAGCGACGGCCGGTTGGCCTCGACGTCGGTGGCGTTGAGCGCACGCGAGACACCGAGACGCAGGGCACCGGCCTGACCGCTGGCGCCGCCGCCGTGGATGCGAGCGATGACGTCGTACTGGCCGACGAGGTGAGTGAGCACGAACGGCTCGTTGACCAGCTGCTGGTGCAGCTTGTTGGGGAAGTACTCGTCGAGGGCGCGGCCGTTGACGACCCAGGTGCCCGTGCCGGGCACGATCCGCACCCGGGCGACTGCTTCCTTGCGACGGCCGGTGGCACCGGCAGGCGCGATGTTGACCGCGCGCGCGGTCTCCTCGGACGACGGCGCGCTCTCGGTGGTGTACTCGCTGGGCGCGTCGAGCGTCTCGTCGACGGTGGTGTCGGTGGTCTCAGCCACGGGTGTTCCTCACTTCAGCCTGCTGGGCGGATGTCATTGCGCTATCTGGGTGATCTGGAACTCGCGCGGCTGCTGGGCCTGGTGCGGGTGGCTGGGTCCGGCGTAGACCTTCAGCTTCGTGAGCAGCTGACGACTGAGGCGGTTCTTGGGGAGCATGCCCCAGACCGCCTTCTCGATCGCCCTGCGCGGGTCTTTCTCCAACAGGTCGCCGTAGGCCGTCGACCGCAGACCGCCCGGGTAGCCCGAGTGGCGGTACGCCAGCTTGTTCTCGCGCTTGCTCCCCGACAGGGCGACCTTCGACGCGTTGATGACGATGACGAAGTCTCCGCCGTCGACGTGCGGTGCGAACGTCGGCTTGTGCTTGCCGCGCAGGAGCGTCGCGCACTCGACGGCGAGGCGTCCGAGGACGACGTCGTTGGCGTCGATGACATGCCACTCACGCGTGATGTCGCCTGGCTTCGGGCTGTACGTGCGCACGTCGCTAACCTTTGTCTCGTTCGGTGATGTCATATGGTCGGCCGATAGGCACAACCGACCGCTCAGAATACCCGGGCGCCTCACCTGCGGTCAAAACGGTGCGGAGTCGGCTGCGGCAACCGCTCCACCGGGTGGTCCCCGACTTTTGTCATCCCGAGACCGGGGCTTAGGTTGGTAGCGGTCTCCGTCGAGGGGCCCCGACCCGAAGGAGACCGTCGTGTCCACAGACACTGCCTCCACTGGTGCAGCATCCACGAAGGACAGCGCCGATCCCTCCCTGACCGTACGCGACAACCGCACCGGCACCGAGTACGACGTCCCGATCACCGACGGTACGGTCAGCGCCTCCGACCTGGCCAAGATCCGTCTCGACGACGGGCCAGCCCTCGCGGTGTACGACCCTGGCTTCGTCAACACCGCCTCCTGCCGGTCCGCGGTCACCTACATCGACGGCGACAAGGGCATCTTGGAGTACCGCGGCTACCCGATCGAGCAGCTGGCCGAGAAGTCCAACTACCTCGAGGTCGCCTACCTCCTCGTCCACGGTGAGCTCCCGACCAAGCAGCAGTACGACACGTGGGAGCACCAGATCACGTTCCACACGTTCGTGCACGAGAACGTCAAGAGCTTCATGGAGGGCTTCCGCTACGACGCCCACCCGATGGGCATGCTGCTCGCCTCGGTCGGTGCTCTGTCGACGTTCTACCCGGAGTCGCGCAACATCAGCGACGCCAACATCCGCCAGATGCAGATCGTCCGGCTCATCGCCAAGATGCCGAAGCTGGGCGCCTGGGCGTTCCGGCACGCACAGGGCAAGCCCTACGTCTACCCCGACAACGACCTCGGGTACGCCGCCAACTTCTTGTCGATGCTGTTCAAGATGAGCGAGCAGAAGTTCGAAGCGGACGAGCGGCTGATCAGGGCGCTCGAGGTGCTCTTCATCCTGCACGCCGACCACGAGCAGAACTGCTCGACCAACGCCGTGCGGTCGGTCGGCTCGTCGCAGGTCGACCCGTACTCGTCGGTGTCCGCCGGCATCGCCGCCCTGTTCGGGCCGCTGCACGGTGGCGCCAACGAGGCGGTGCTCAAGATGCTGCGGCGGATAGGCAACGTCGGCGAGGTGCCGGACTTCATCGACGGCGTGAAGAACGGCAAGGAGCGCCTGATGGGCTTCGGGCACCGCGTCTACAAGAACTTCGATCCACGCGCCACCATCATCAAGAAGGCGTGCGACGACGTGTTCGAGGTCACCGGGGTCAACCCGCTGCTCAAGATCGCCGTCGAGCTGGAGAAGGTCGCTCTCGAGGACGAGTACTTCGTCTCGCGCAAGCTCTACCCCAACGTCGACTTCTACTCCGGGCTGATCTACGAGGCGCTGAGCTTCCCGCCGGAGATGTTCACCGTGCTGTTCGCGATCCCTCGCACGTCGGGATGGTTGGCACAGTGGCTGGAGCTGACCGAGGACTCCGAGCAGAAGATCGCCCGGCCGAAGCAGATCTACACCGGCGCACGCACCGTCGACTACGTCCCGCTGTCCGACCGGGGCTGACCAAGCCGCGGCGCCGCGCCATGCGACGAGGACCTGAGTGAGGCGGCGCGGCAGGGCCGTCGCGGGACGGCTGCTGAGGCGGGCCGGGTCGCGTCGGCGTACCCCTGCCACACCCATAGGAGATGCCATCGCTGCGCACGTCGCGCTCACCGCTGGACCGCTGGGAGACGACCGGTTCGTCAACCCGGTCGGCGAGGGTGCGGACCCGCACGTCGTGCGCGACGGCGACCGCTTCTTGTGGTGCCAGAGTGAGGGCAACGTCGGCGTCGCGATCTGGGTCTCCGACCGGCTCTCGTCGATGGGGCACAAGCACGTCGTCTGGTGGGCACCGAGCGAGGGACCCTACTCGCGGGAGGTCTGGGCGCCGGAGCTGCACCAGCTCGACGGGCGTTGGTACATCTATGTTGCCGCCTCGGACGGCCACAACCGCAACCACCTGACCTACGTCCTCGAGTCCGCCGGCGACGACCCACTGGGCCCGTACGACGACGTCCACGGCCCACTGTGGACCGGCGACGGCACGCCGGGTGCCGGCGAGAACCGCTGGTCGATCGACGTCACCGTCCTCCAGCACGGTGACAAGAGGTACGCAGTCTGGTCCGGCTGGCCCGACGCCGACCAGGACCTCCAACACCTCTACATCGCCGAGATGGTCTCACCGACCGAGCTGGTCGGCCCGCGGGTGATGCTCTGGGAGGCTGGCTCGCACCTGTGGGAGCGCACTGAGGAGACACCTCAGTCGCGCGGACTCCTCGAAGCGCCCCAGGTGTTGACGCGCGGCGACCGGACGTTCCTCGTGTACTCATGTGCCGCCTCGTGGCTGCCCACCTACAAGCTCGGGATGCTCGAGCTGACGGGGGCGGACCCGCTGGACCCTGCGGCCTGGACTACCTTCGACGAGCCGGTCTTCTCCGCCAGCGAGTCGACGTACGGTGTCGGCCACGGCAGCTACGTGCAGTCCCTCGACGGCGAACAGTGGTGGCACATCTTCCACGCGAAGCGCGACCGTGGTTTCGGCTGGCGGCGGGCGCTGTACGTCCAGCCGCTCGGGTGGGGCGACGACGGCACGCCGTTGTTCGGGACACCGGTCCCGGCCGGTCTGCCGCTGACTGTCCCCGCCGGCACGCAACAACGCCGCGACAGCGCCCCGCATACCTGGCAGCTGGCGGCCGACGACGCGCTTGCCGCGTTCGACTACTACGGGCACCACCAGTTCGTGGAGGAGACTTCCGACGGCGTGCACCTCGGCCGGGTGCCGGCGGCGCCGATCAATGACTACCGCAGCGGCGAGAAGGTGGTGATGCGCGACGGTCGCTACAGCGACCTGACGCTGAGCACGACGCTGCGCTTCGTCGACGGCGACCGGCTGGCAGGAGTGCTGTTTCGCGTCACCGGCGCCGCCGTCGGATACCGCGCGCAGCGCGGGTACTTCGCGGGAATCGCACGAGGTCCCCGTGCACTGGTGCTTGGCAAGACAGACGGCCGGTCGTGGATCCTGCTGGCCGAGACGCCGCTGCAGGTCGACCCGGCGGGCGAGCAACGCATCGACGTGCGCGCGCTTGGCGACCACATCGCGGTGAGGTGCGGACCGGCCGGTCTCGACGCGCACGACGGGGACTACCCACACGGGTCGGTGGGGCTGCGAGTCGTCGACACGCACGCCGTCTTCACCGGGCTTTCAGTGGTGCCCGGCTGACAGCATTTCCCCGATTCGTCCGACCCAGGATGGCAACTCGCAGCGGCGGGAGCCGGACGAATCGGAAAACGCCTAACGGGCACGCAGCACGCGGCCCTCGTCCCAGACGGGCTCGTCGGACTCGTAGACCGAGCCGTCGGCGCCGAAGACCAGGAACCGGTCGAAGCCGCGCGTGAACCAGCGGTCGTGCGTGACCGCGACCACGGTGCCCTCGAACGTCTCGAGCCCCTCCTCGAGCGCCTCAGCAGACTCGACGTCGAGGTTGTCGGTCGGCTCGTCCAGCAGCAGCAAGGTGGCCCCGGACAGCTCCAGCAGCAGAATCTGCAGCCGGGCCTGCTGTCCGCCGGACAGCGACTCGAACTTCTGCTCCGAGGCGTGCGCGAGCTCGTAGCGATCAAGCGCGCGGGCGGCCTGCTCCCTTGGCATGCCGGCGCGCCCACGGCCGTCCAGCCCGGTGTCGCCGCGGTGCAGGATCTCCAACAGCGTGCGGCCGATCAGCTCCGGGTGCTCATGGGTCTGCACGAACCAGCCCGGGCGTACCCGGGCGCCCAGCCGCGCACGACCTGAGTGCTCGACCGGTTTGATCGGCACCTCGCTGACCGGCCGGTGTTCGACGTCGGGATCAGACCCGCCGGCGGCGAGCAGCCGCAAGAAGTGCGACTTGCCCGAGCCGTTGGAGCCGAGCACCGCGACCCGCTCGCCGTACCAGACCTCGAGGTCGAACGCCTTCATCAGCCCGGTGAGCTCGAGCCGCTCGCAGATGACGGCACGCTTGCCGGTACGCCCCCCCTTGAGCCGCATCGTGACGTGCTGCTCGCGTGGCTGGTTCTCCGGTGGTCCGGCCTCCTCGAACCGACGCAGCCGCGTCACGGCTGCCTGGTAACGCGATGCCATGTCTGAGTTGTAGGCCGCCTTCTGCTTGTACATCAGCATCAGCGCCCGCAGCTTCGCGTGTTCCTCGTCCCAGCGTTTGCGGAGCTCCTCCAGCCGGGCGAACCGGTCGCGCCGCGCCTGGTGGTAGGTGGTGAAGCCGCCGGGATGCACCCAGACGGTGTTGCCGGCGGCGCCGAGCTCGACCGTGACCACCTTGGTGGCAGTGTTGTTCATCAGCTCGCGGTCATGGCTGACGAACAGCACCGTCTTCGGCGACTCCAGCAGACGCTCCTCCAGCCACAGCTTGCCGGGCACGTCGAGGAAGTTGTCGGGCTCGTCGAGCAGCAGCACCTCGTCGGGGCCACGCAGCAGTGCTTCGAGCACCAAGCGCTTCTGCTCACCCCCGCTGAGCGTTCGCAGGTCGCGGTACTTGGCCCTGTCGTAGGGCACGCCGAGCCCGGCGACCGTGCAGACGTCCCACAGCACCTCGATGTCGTAGCCGCCGGCATCGGACCACTCCGACAGCGCCTCGGCATACTTCATCTGGGTCTTCTCGTCGTCAGCCTCCATCATCGCGACCTCGGCCAACTCGACGCGGGCCGCCGCGGCTCGCACCCGCGGTGGAGCGACGCACAGCAGCAGGTCGTGGACGGTCTGGCCGTCGGTGGCCTGGGTCAGCATCTGGCGCATGACGCCGAGGCCACCGGACCGGGCGATGCCGCCGGCGTGCGGCTGTAGGTCGCCGGTGACGAGGCGGAGCAGCGTCGTCTTGCCGGCCCCGTTGGCACCGACCAGCGCAACTTTGGCGCCCTCCCCTACGCGAAACGAGACGTCGTCGAGCAGCACCCGGCCGTCGGGCAGCTCGAACCGGACACCGGAGACGTCGACGTGACCCACAGCCGCCATGATCCGGCACGGCGAGGCGTTCGCGCACCCCATTTCAGGCGGCGGCGCCTCAGCCCTTCGCGTCGAGCGCCTTGAGCGCCTCCTCGATGGCACGGTGGAACGTCGGGTACGCGTAGATCATGGACAGCAGCCGCGCGGTCGGCACCTCACCGTGGACAGCAACGGCCAGCGCCGACAGCACCTCGCCGGCGTACGGTCCGGCGACGCAGGCGCCGACGAGGACGCCACGGTCGGCATCCTCGATCACCTTGATGAACCCGTCGTTGCCCTCGGCATGGATCCACCCGCGCGTCGACGACGTGAGGTCGGTGA
>JACCVA010000206.1 GCA_013698435.1 Nocardioidaceae bacterium
ATCCGACCGGTCTCCTGCTCCGCGGTCGTCAGCCAGCCGTCCCAGCGGGCTTGCATCGGCCTGATCAGCCCGCCGCCGACGCCCACGATCAAGATTCCGGCGATGGTGGCCAGCACAGCAATCAGCACCGGAGTGGTGACCGTCGTGGCGACGCCGACCTGGTTCAGTGCGGCAATGATCCCGAGACCCAGGATGAAGGCGCTGGCGATGTTGGCCAGCACGCGGCCGTAGGACAGCCCGCCGAGGGTGTTCGAGATCAGCTCGTTGACAGCCTTGGCGATGGCAGCGGCGACCACGATGATGATGATGGCAACGACCACCGAGGGCAGGAACGAGATGACCTGCTGGAGGAGGTCGCTGATGGGGTTCGGCCCGAAGACTCCGAAGGCAAGCTGGAGCACGAACAAGAACAGCACGTAGAAGATCAGCTTGCCTACGATGTCACTGGCGTCGTATTTGCTCTGCTCCAGCGCCTTCTTCACGCCACCCCGCTCGACAGCGCGGTCGAACCCCACTCGCTCGAGGACCGCGTTCGCAGCCTTCGCCAGCGCCTTTGCGATCAGCCAGCCGACGATCAAGATCACCAAGAAGATGACCAGCTTGGGAACGAAGGTGGCGACGGTCGTCAGCCCACTTGTCAATGCGTCTTTCATGTCACTTCCTTGCGATGGGGGCGCCGTCAGGCTCTTCCTGCGGCCCAGGCACCGAGATGTCTCGAATCAGCCGCCAGGGATGGCGGGCGCCGAGGAGTAACCTTACGTTGTATGCCTTTATATGCAACTCGGGCGCCGCTGGACAGCGGCGCCCGAGTCGTCTGAAATCAGCGTCTCCGGCTGAGGTCAGCGTCGATCGCGAGAGGTGACATCCCCCTCGGCTTCGATCTGCTCGCTGCGCACCTCTTCGGTGACGGTCTCCTGGTCGGTGGTCTCCTCCGTGCCGAGTCGCACCCGCTCCACCGGCTCGGTGGTCTTGGAAACGACGGGGCGCTCCTCCTTGAGGATGACCTCGTGCTCTTCCTCTGACAGGTCCGGGCCTGCGGTCGCTTCGTCGTGGTTGTCCGACGTGATCGGCTCGGTCTCCAGCACCGCCTTCTCCTTGCGGACGGGCACCGTCTGGGTGACGTTTTCCGTGACGACGTACTTGCGCAGCCGCGCGCGTCCCGCCTCCTGGGTCTGGGTGCCCACGTCGAGGCGCTCTTCGGAGCGCGTCATCGCGTCGTCCGTGGTCGGACCGGACGTGTCGTAGCCGGTCTGGCCGCTGTCGTCGTCGTTCTGTCCCTGCGAGTAGCCCGCACCGTAGTAGTCGTACAGCTCGCGCTCCTCGTCGGGCGTGAGGTGGCCGTCGGTACTGACGTTCGGGGCGCCCTTGACCTTGTCCTTGTCGTAGGGCAGCGTCAACCGGTCGCCTTCGAAGCTGGCGTCGGCCAGCGGAACGAAGCTCTCGTTGCTGCCGAACATGCCTGTGTTGACGGTGGCCCACTCAGGCTTGCCAGTCTCGTCGTCGAGGTAGATTTCCCCGACCTTGCCGAGCTTGTCACCGTCTGCGCCGTACGCGGTCGAGCCGCGTGCCTGGTCGATGTTTCCCTGGTCCAGCATGAATGTCCCTTTCTGGAGATGTCGTGACGGCTAACGGCCGCACAGTGTTGTGGAGTACCCCACGCATCGGTGCCCGTAACGCGTCCAGCCAAATTTCTTACGTTGTAAAGTTGCGAGGCTGATACGCCCTTACTTCGTAAGTTTACGCGCCGGCGCCGATGGGTACGTGCACGGCTCCACCCCCTGAGACAAGGAGCACCGTGATGGCCAGCCAACGGCCCGTCGATTCATCGAACACCCAGCAAGGGAGCACCAGCGCCTCCGACCTGCGGCACGAGCGCGAGCACGCCGAGGAGGCCGACAGGCTGCGGACCGAAGATGCCCGCAAGGAGAAGTACGGTGGCTTCAACATCGGTGCCGACTTCTTCGGGTGGCTGGTCGCCATCGCACTGACCGTGCTGCTGGCGGGCATCGTGGGCGCCATCGCGGCCGCCGTCGGGGCCTCGCTCAACGTCGACCAGACGGACGCCGAACGGCAGGCCGGCACCTTCGGGCTGGCTACTGCGATCGCTCTGCTGGTCACGCTGATGATCGCCTACTACGCCGGCGGGTACGTCGCTGGTCGGATGTCACGTTTCGACGGCGCCAAGCAGGGCGTCGGTGTCTGGTTGATCGGCCTCCTGGTGACACTGATCGTGGTGGGGCTTGGCGCGCTCTTCGGGTCGCAGTACAACGTCTTGCAGCGGGTCCAGGTGCCGTCGATGCCGGTTCCGACCGAGACGGCGACGTGGGGCGGCATCATCACGCTGGCCGCGGTGCTGCTGGGCACCCTGCTGGCGGCCGTGGTCGGCGGCAAGGTGGGCCAGCGCTACCACACGAAGGTCGACCGGGTCACCGGCGACGACCGCTGACGGAGCTTGAGTCAGAGCCGGATGAGGTAGTCGTACGGGCCCATCGCGATCCAGGGGTGGGCCCGCGGGCGCGACCAACGCAGCAGCCACCGCATCTGGGCGCGTGACATCGCCACGCAGCCGGCGGTGTTGCCCTGACCGCGCGCATGCAAGAAGATGCCGCCACCGCGTGCGGTGTCGGCTCGGTCGTCCGCCACTCGCTGGTTCCGCTCGGCGGAGTAGTGGATGCCGCTCGGCAGGTTGAAGCCCACGACCATGCCGTACGCGTACTGGTCGTAGTAGTCCCAGAGCCGCTCCGCCTTGTCCGGGCGCCAGTGGCTGGTGGCGGCCCGGTGGTACTGGTACACGTTGTAGGTGGCGGGATCGCGCGGCTCGTACGGCCACCAGTCGTTACGGTCGAAGTGGCGGTACAGCATGCGGGTGCCCGGGTCGGCGAGTCGGCCGAACGCGGAGGGGAGCCGGAACTTCCCGGCGGGAGTCGTGCCCGTCGACTGGCGGCGTTGCGAAGCTCGCACCCAACCGTTGTAGCCGATCACCACAGGCACCGGGCCGCGAGCGAGCACCCAACGACCGTCGGTGCCGCGCTGCCACGCCTTCAGGGTCGCAGTCGTCGACGACCACCGCGCGGCGCTGACCGTGATCAGCTGCTTCACCCGGGCCGGTGTGTTGATGCGGGCTGCCAGCACTGGCGCCTGCTGCAGGGACTGCGATGCGCGGAGCGGTGCGGTTGCCGCTGCTTGCGGACCCAGCGCGGCTGCGATGCTGAGCACTGCAACGAGCGAGGTCGTATGCCGACGCGGCCCCGATTGGTGCACGGTCATCGCCCCTCGAAGGTGGGCTTTTCCTTGACCACGAACGAAGCGACCGCGTGCTGGTGGTCCGACGAGCCGCCGGTTCGCGCCATCATCTGCCCCTCGTAGGCCAGCGCCTCGTCGAGCGGACGGGAAGCGGCGTAGGCGACCGACCGCTTGACGGCGGCGTACGCGAGCGTGGGGCCGGCGGCAAGCCTGGTGGCCAGCCCGTGTGCGGTTGCCATCAGGTCGGCGGCCGGCACCAGCTGGTTGACCAGCCCCAGTTCCAGCGCCTCCACCGCGTCGACAGTGCGCGGCAGCAGCAGCAGCTCGAGTGCCCTGCCGGCGCCGATCAGCCGTGGCAGGGTCCAGGACGCCCCGGTGTCACATGACAGCCCGACCCCGGTGAATGCCGTGTTGAAACCGGCCGTGTCGGCGGCGATCCGAAGGTCGCAGGCGAGCGCGATCGACAGCCCGGCGCCCGCGGCGACGCCGTTGATGGCGGCGATGACCGGTTTCTCCATGGTGGCCAAGGCCAGGGCGATCGGCGCGTAGTGCTTCTCGACCGTCGACCAGACTTCCTCCAACGACTCGGTTCCGAGCCGCTCGATGTGCTCGCGCAGGTCCTGGCCGACGCTGAACGCCCGCCCGCTTCCCGTCAGCACGACGCAGCGAACGTCGGGGTCGTTTGCGGCCCTGCGCACGGATGCCAGCAGCGATTCCTTGGTGGCGATGTCGAGGCTGTTCATCGCGTCGGCGCGGTCGAGCCTAAGCGTGGCGACCTGGTCCCGGACGTCGTAGGTCACCGGCTCAGACATGAACGGCTCCCTTGGGTTGCAGGCAGGCCTCAACGTACCTCCCGGACCCGGGCAGCAGGCGGGCCGCCGCGGAGTCGAAGAACGCGGCGGCCTCGCGGCCCGGCCAGCGCGGCGGCAGCACCTCATGGGGGAGCCCGGGGTCGCGAAACAGGAACTTGCGCCATTCGTGCACCAGCGTGCTTCGCACCACGAACTCGTCACGGTCAGTCGGCTCGTCGGGCAGTCCGGCGACGATCATCTTGGCTTCGTCGAGCCATCGCTCGTAGGCCAGGGCGAGCCCGTCGAGGTCCCAAGCGGTGGACGTCAACGCCGCCTGGTCCCCGTCATGCTCCGCCCAGAACCGACGGGCGCGGGTCCCCTCGTTGGACAGCAGCGAGTCGAGCTCGGCCGAGGCTCGCGGGCTGATCCAGGTGGCATCACGCAGGGGTGCGTAGCCCAGATAGGTCATCCCGGTGCGCACACGTTCCCGAGTGGCCCGGCTGGCCACGTGGTCGATCACCAGCAGGTGCCAGCGTCCGTCCCAGTCAGCGATGCCACTGCGGTAGATGCGTGCGGCGGCGTCGGCGAGCCGCCGTTCGGCCTTCGGACTGAGCCGGTAACCCGCGCCCTCGCGCAGCAGGACCGGAACCAGCCACTGTTGACGCACCATCCGAGAGATCGCCGTCCGAACCGCCGGCGCCGCAATCTCCAGCGCGGCCATCATCCGCACGAGCGACGCCACCGGGGCCTGGCTTCCGCGGGAGCGCAGATGGTCGCCGTACACGTCGAACAGCGCGGATCGTGCGTTCACATCCCGCAGTCTGCCGCACCACTGCTCGAGCGATGCGATAATGGTCCGATAATCGATGCGCCACCGGCGTCTCGGTCCGCAATCGGGCGGAGTCTCGGCGCTCTTGGATGAAGGGTAGGTGCGCGCATGGCGGCGATGAAGCCGCGGACGGGCGACGGTCCGCTTGAAGTCACGAAAGAGGGGCGCGGTCTTGTGATGCGCGTCCCGCTTGAAGGTGGCGGGCGGCTCGTGGTCGAGCTCAATGCCGAAGAGGCGAAGTCGCTCGAGGAGGCCCTCAGTCACGTCACCACGTGACCGCTCACGAATCGCGCTCAGACCCCGGACCGTCGAAACACGTTCCGGGGTCTTAGCGGTCTGTCTGCCAAATACTGTCTACCGCCTGAGGCGCCCAGGCGGCGCCTCGCTGCGTCGGAGTCGTCGGCCATAGAACACCGCTATGCCCCTCCTCCGCCGCCTTGCGATCCATCCACCTGACCCCCCATCCGCCAGACGATCTGGCAGACACACCACTAGTGTTCTCGAGGTGCCCGCCCACCCACAGCCGCAGCCTCCGACCGTCGAGCTGAGCACGTCGCGCCTGGCGGACTGTGACACCGCCGTGGTGGCGGTCGGTTTCACCCGGACCGGTGACGACTACACCTTGCCGGCCTCGGCCGATGAGGCGCTGGGGTCGGTCGACCTCGATCTCTTCGACCTCCTGGACAGAGCGGAGGCGAAAGGCACCGCCGGGGAGACCGTCCGCCATGAGGTGTTCGGCGCTGACTCGCTCCGCACGGTCGTTCTCGTCGGCCTGGGCGACCTGTCCGGCCAGGACTACCGACGTGCCGGAGCAGCGCTCGGCCGCAAGGCGAAGCGGACCGCCGCCGTTGCCACCTCGATCGCGGCGCTTGCCGACGACAAGGACGTCGAAGCACTTGTCGAGGGTCTGGTCCTCGGTGCGTTCGGCTTCCACCGCACCTCTGGGGGCGGCGAGGAGCCGACGGCCACTGACCCGAAGGTCGTGCTGACCGACATCGCCAAGCGAGACGTCAAGCGGCTGACGGCGGTCGTCGACCGGGCGGTGGCTCGGGCCAAGGCGTCCTGGCGTGCGCGGGCGTTCGCGCTCACGCCGTCGAACGAGAAGGGACCCGTCCGCCTCGCGGAATGGGCTCAGGAGGCGGCCGACCGGGCCGACCTGGAGGTGGACGTCTGGGACGAGGCGCGGCTCGCCAGCGACGGGTTCGGCGGGATCCTCGCCGTCGGCCGTGGCTCGGCGTACGAGTCCAGGTTCGTGCGGCTCGACTATGCGCCGAAGAAGGCCAATCGGCGTACGCCAAGGGTTGTGCTGGTCGGCAAGGGAATCACGTTCGACTCCGGCGGGCTCTCGATCAAGCCGCGCGACGCGATGATGACGATGAAACGCGACATGACTGGCGCCGGTGTCGTGATCGCCGTGATGGGTGCGTTGAAGGAGCTGCAGATCCCGGTGGCGGTCACAGGTCTCGTGGCCTCCGCCGAGAACGCGGTCGGCGCAGCGTCCATGCGGCCGGGCGATGTCGTCACGCATTACGGCGGGCGCACCAGCGAGGTCGGAAACACGGATGCGGAGGGCCGGCTGGTGCTCGCGGACGCCTTGGCGTACGCCGCCGCCAACATCAGCTCCGCGGTGGTGGTGGACATCGCCACGCTCACCGGCGCGGCGAAGGTGGCGCTGGGCACGACCCTGGGCGGGCTCTATGCCAACCGCGACGGCCTGGCAGAAGCGCTTCTGCGCGCCGGTGGCTCGGCCGGGGAACCGGTGTGGCGGCTGCCGTTGCAGAAGGAGTACGAGCCACTGCTCGACAACACGTTCGCCGACGCAACCAACGCTGCCGGCGGCCCCGGGTCGATCACGGCTGCGCTCTTCCTTCAACACTTTGTCGGGTCTGGCCCGTGGGCACACCTCGACATCGCGTCGGTGGGGGACTCACCCAAGGATGCGTACGAGTACACCCAGGGAGCGACCGGCTTCGGGGCTCGTCTGTTGCTGCGCTGGCTCGCCGACTTCACCACGCCCTGACGTCCGTCGGGCCGTTCGAGCAAGAACTGCGTCGACGGGCCATCGTCTCGCGAGCGTGTCATGATGGAAACCAGCCCCGCTATTGTCGCCCCGGTCCTCGGCGGTTCGCAGCGTTGAGCAGCTCCGGAAGGCGTCAAATGACCACCACCGCATCAACGACGGTGCCCGCGGCCCCTACGGCGGCCGACCGTTACGTCAGTCTCTACACCGACCTCGCCAAACGAGTGCGCGACGAGGGGCTGCTCGAGCGGCGGTACGGCTACTACTGGTCGCGCATCGCCGCGGCGGTGACGGTGTTCGCCGTCATCTGGGTGGGCTTCTTCTGGTTGGGCAACTCGTGGTTCCAGCTGATCCTCGCCGCCGCGCTAGCCGTGGTGGTGACGCAGTTCGGGTTCCTCGGACACGACGGCGGCCATCGACAGATATTCGCCTCGGCGACGTGGAACGACTGGACGGCGCGCATCCTCGCTGGTGCCTTCGCCGGCCTGAGCTACGGCTGGTGGAAGGCCAAGCACAACAAGCATCATGCTGCCCCCAACCAGGAGGGGCGCGACCCCGACATCGCATCGGGGGCGCTGGCGTTCACCCCCGGGATCGTCGGCACCCGCACCGGTTTCGCGGGCTGGTTCGCCGACCGGCAGGGTTGGTTCTTCTTCCCGCTGCTGACCTTGGAGGGCATCAACCTGCACATTGCCAGCCTGTTGACGCTCGTGCGCCGCGACTCGGTGCGGCACCAGCGGATCGAGGCACTGCTCGTGGTGGGACGGCTGGGCGGCTATGTCACGGTCTTGCTGATGGTGCTGCCGCTGGGCAAGGCTGCGGCGTTCTTCGGTCTGCAGATGGCGCTCTTCGGGCTCTTCCTCGGCGGCTCGTTCGCCCCCAACCACAAGGGAATGCCGATCGTCCCGGCAAACATGAAGCTCGACTTCCTGCGCCGCCAGGTGCTGATGTCGCGCAACGTCCATGGCAACCCTCTCACCGACTTCGCGATGGGTGGACTGAACTACCAGATCGAGCACCATCTGTTCCCGAGCATGCCGCGGCCCAACCTGAAGCTCGCGCAGCCGCTGGTGCGTGCCCACTGCGACCGCCACGACATCAGCTACAACGAGACCAGTCTCTTGGAGTCCTACGGCATCGTGGTGCGATACCTCAACGACGTCGGCCTCAAGGCCAGGGACCCCTTCGACTGCCCGTTGGCCGAGCAGTTCCGCAGCTGAGGCCCAGCCCGGCGGAGGAGCGGGCGCCCAGCAGCTCGAGGTGTCGACGCTCGGTTGTGAGTCAGCGCTTCTGGGCGAGCAGCAGGCCGTCGCCGACGGGCAGCAGGATCTCGAGCAGCGACTCGTGCTCCGTGACCAGGCGTAGCGTCTCGCGAATCGCGGTGGTGTCGGCGTCGCGCACCGACGGGTCCGCGACCCGGTCGTGCCACAGCGAGTTGTCGAACGCGACGACCCCGCCAGTGCGCAGCAGCCGCATCGCTTCCTCCAGGTACTGCGGGTACTCCTGCTTGTCGCCGTCACAAAAGACCATGTCGTAGTGCCCGCCGGTGAGCCGCGGCAGCACCTCCAGGGCGGCGCCAGGGATCAGTCGAACTCGCTGCGAGGCGAAACCGGCCTCTGTGAAAGCCTTCTTGGCGAGGCGTTGGTGCTCGGTCTCGAGGTCGACGCTGGTGAGCACGCCGTCGTCGCGCATGCCGCGCATCAGCCACACCCCCGATATGCCACAACCGGTGCCTATCTCGACGACGTTCCTCGCATCGAGCATCGCGGCGGCAAACCGTAGCGCGGCGCCACCGCCGGAACTGATGGGTACTGCGGGGAGGTCGCTCGCGCGCTCCCGGGCGGCGCTCAGCACTTCGTCCTCAGCGACATAGTGCTCGGCGTACGACCACGACGATGGCTTCAACCCGGTGGCGATGGCGACCTCCTCGATCAGGCCCGCTGGGCCGGTGCTGCTGGTGGCAGCGAGCCTATCTGGTTCCTCCCGACGGGCACAGGAAGGCGGATCCGCGTGATGCGCGTCGCCGCTGCCCCGGTGGCGCGTCTGCCGGGTCACGTACGCTGGTGACCAGCGACATCGGTGGGACACCGCCGTGGTCACATCGTGACGGAGCGAGGAGGTGACCGGCGTGGACCGGCCACCCGAGCAGGAGTGGGCGCCGCCGAGCTGGGACGAGATCGTCCGGCAGCACTCAGGGCGGGTGTTTCGCCTCGCCTATCGCCTCACCGGCAACCGGCACGACGCCGAAGACCTCACCCAGGAGGTCTTCGTCCGCGTCTTCCGGTCGCTGCAGTCGTACCGCCCCGGCACCTTCGAGGGGTGGCTGCACCGCATCACCACCAACCTCTTCCTCGACCAGGCCCGCCGCAAGCAACGGATCCGCTTCGACGCGCTCCCCGACGACGCCGCTGACCGGCTCCCCGGCCTGCTGCCCACGCCAGACGTCGGGTACGACGAGCAGAGGTTCGACTCCGATGTCGAGCTGGCGCTGGCCGACCTGCCCCCCGACTTCCGGGTCGCGGTCGTGCTCTGCGACATCGAAGGACTGAGCTACGAAGAGATCGCCGAGACGCTGAACGTCAAGA
Source organism: Nocardioidaceae bacterium (assembly GCA_013698435.1). Taxonomy (GTDB): domain Bacteria; phylum Actinomycetota; class Actinomycetes; order Propionibacteriales; family Nocardioidaceae; genus JACDHG01. Next base: position 9,469 of record JACCVA010000206.1, read on the forward strand.
TCGGCACGGTCCGCTCACGCATTCACCGCGGTCGGTCCCTGCTGCGCAAAGCTCTCGCCCACCGGGCTCCCACGCTGCATCGTCAGCGGGTCGGTGGGGCTGTCGATGCGTCGAACCATGGTGGCGACACGTGAGCCACCTCCACCACAAGGTGTCGGCGCTGGTCGATGGTGAGCTGACCGGATCGGCTCGCGCTCGTGCCATCAACCACCTCCGTGGCTGCGGCGCCTGTCGCCACGAGGTCGAGCAGACCCTCATCTTGAAGCGCCGGGTGTGCGGACTCGGCGCGGTCGAGCCCTCCGGCGACATGTTCGTGCGGCTCGGTGCCCTGCCTCACCACGAGAGACCTGCCTCGCCGCGCCGCCGCTTTGCGAACGCCCGCAGAGTCGGCGTCGGCGTCGGCTCGATGTCGGTAGCGGTGCTCACGCTTGCCTACATCGTCGGAGGTGCCGAGCCGCCGCAGGTCGCCTCCGTGGCCCCGCCGGTCGACGACTTCGCCGCCGAGTTCGCCGCCGAGACCGGTGCAGCCCCGCTGTCCGATCCGGCGGTCGAGGCGATGAACGCCACGGCGGTCGCCTATCCGGTGTCGGCCGAGATGCCTACCCCGGCGCAGGTGCAGTCGGTCGTGTCGTCGCCGCCGGCGGTCCACCTGCAGGTTGGCTGGGCCCCGGAGACTGGTCCTGGAGACGACCGGGCCGCTGTTGACGCGCTCGGACGGGCGATGGTGGCACCCGAACGCGTTGCCTACCATGGCGACCGTGTGGTCATCGACATGGCGAGCGATGAGGCCAGCATGGTGCGCGTCAGCGTGCAGCACGTGCCAGGGCAGGGCACCAGCTTCGACGTGACCGACAGCCCCGACGATGCCACCGCGACATTCGTCGCTCAGGGCGAAGCGGCGTCTGCGCGAGGCTTCGCCGGCGGACAGCTGCAGCTGCTCGTGGACGCCTACGAACTGACCGCCTCCGGCTCCACCGTGGTTGCGGGACGGGCGGCGACCGTCATCTCGGCTCGTCGCGGCCAGGAGCTCGTGGCCCGCTTCTTCGTCGACAACGCGACGGGGCTGATGGTGCGGCGCGAGGTGTACGACGGTGGGCGGCTGGTGCGATCGAGTGCGTTCGAGTCGCTGCGGACCTCTGACGAAGGCTTCCTCTCCCACCTCCCACCGGAGCTCACCACACCCGCAGCGACGGCCGTCTCGACCCGGCTGACGCCCATCCTCAACGACGACGGGTATGCCTGCCCTTCCACACTGTCCGATACGTTCCAGCTGACCTCGCTCGACCGCCTCGACTCCAGCAGCGACGTCATCCATGCGGCGTACTCCGACGGACTCTCGTCCGCCTCCCTGTTCGAGCAGCGCGGGCAGCTGCGCACGGGCGGACTGCAAGGGTTCCCTCGCGTCGACATCGACGGCACGAAGTTGGCGTTGCGAGAAGGCCTGCCGACGGTAGCGGTCTGGGAGTCCGAAGGCACCGTCTACACCTTGGTCACGGACGCACCAATGTCCACCTCCGCTGCCCTCGTCGCAGCGCTGCCGCACCGGCCGCCGGTCGCCGCGGACACGTCGAGCCGGTTGGTGCGCGGCTTCGAGACGCTCGGTTCGCTCCTGTCGCCCGCTGCTTGATTGGTGTCTGCGCACACGCCTCGCCGGTCGGGTGGGGCATGCTTAGCCATCGGCCGTGAGGAGTTTTGAGTGTCCGAGCACTTCCCTGGTCCAGGTGAGCCCTACGACGACCCGGTGCGCCGGCCAGGCGGTCCGCAGCACCCAGCGGTGGGTGGCCCCGGTGAGCCGCCCTGGGACTGGCGACCGGCCGGCTCAGCTCAGCAAGGGGATTTCCCCTCCTCGCCGCCGGCCGACCGGACCGACGGGCGAGGTGACGACACCTTGTCGTTTCCGCCGGGTCCATGGCAGCAGCAACCGCTCCGGCCACCGATGCCACCGGGCTACGGTCCCGGCGGTCCCGGCGGCGCCGGTCCGTCGTCTCGGGTGCCATGGTTGCCCGTTGCCTTGATGTGCCTGCTGCTGGGGCTCGGCGGGGGTGCCGGCGGCGCGTTGCTCGTCGCTGCCATCGATGACGACGCGAGCCCTGCCTCTCGCCCTACCACCTCGACGACGCCGACTCCCGCTGCTCCCGGACCAGTCGCCGGCGGCCAAGTGCGAAGTCCCGTGGTGGCAGTCGCTGACGCCGTGCTGCCAAGTGTGGTGTCACTGCAGGTCCGCGGTCCGGACGCCCAGGTGAGCGGGTCAGGTTTCGTCTACGACGACGGGGGTCATGTCGTCACCAACAACCACGTGATCGAGCCCGCCGCCGACGACGGCGAGATCACCGTCTCGCTGTCCGACGGCCGCGAGGTGGGTGCGCAGATCGTCGGACGCAGCCCGTCGTACGACCTGGCAGTCATCAAGCTCGACGACTTCTCGGGTCTCGAGCCGTCCGCGCTCGGCATGTCGGCGGAGGTCCAGGTCGGTCAGTCCGTCGTCGCCATCGGTTCACCACTCGGCCTCAACGCCACGGTCACCTCGGGAATCATCAGCGCCACCGACCGCCCGGTGACGGCCGGCGGCAAGGGCGAGACGTCCTACATCAATGCGCTGCAGACCGACGCTGCGATCAACCCTGGCAACTCCGGCGGTCCCCTCGTCGACCTCCAGGGAAGGGTGATCGGCGTCAACTCCGCCATCGCGACCGTCGGCCAGTCGGCGAGCGAACAGTCCGGCAACATCGGCGTCGGTTTCTCCATCCCGATCGACCAGGTGGTGTCGACGGTCAAGCAGCTGATCGAGACCGGTCAGGCGGAGTATCCCGTGATCGGCGCGCAGGTAAGCGTGGCAACCACCTCCGACGGGGCGCGGATACTGGAGGTCGAGGCGGGCAGCCCGGCCGAGGAGGCGGGGCTCGAGAACGGCGACGTGATCACGAAGGTCAATGGCGAAGTGGTCCACGACGGCGTGGAGCTGATCGTGGAGATCAGGTCGTTCTCGCCAGGGGAGACAGTCACGTTCGACGTGAAGCGCAGCGGGCAGAACGACAACCTCGATGTGGTGCTCGGCAAGCAGGTCGGCTGACCTCCGCCGACGTGTCAGCCGCTGAGGCCGCCGGGGCAACCTGAGGGGCTGACAAGTCGCGGACGCATCGCCTCAGGTGGCTTCCTCGTCGTACGGCGCTGCCTCGTCGAGCTCGAGCGGGCGGTGACCGGCTCGTTGTGGGGTCTCGTCGTCGTCCTCGAGGTCGTCGAGGAGGTGCTTCTTGACGAGTGCGCGTGGCGACAGCTCGCGCAGGTCCATGTTGGCGATCTCGGGTCCGAACTCCTCCGACAGCTGCGACCTGGCGTTGGTCAGCATCACCCGGGCCTGCCGCAGCATCCGGCCCGCCTGGCGGGCCACGTCGGGCAGCTTGTCGGGACCGAAGACGAAGATCGCGAGGATGGCCAGCACCAGCATCTCCGGCAGCCCGACGTCGAACATCGCTCAGCCGATCCGTCTCAGCGACCGGCGGGCGAGAGCCCGAGCTGGAGTCCGGCGAGCCCACGCGCCTTGGCTGTCAGCGTGTCGGCGATCGAGCTGAGGGCGGCGGCGGCCGGAGCGTCGGGGTTGCTGAGCACCAAGGGGCGCCCGGTGTCTCCACCCTCGCGCAGCTGTACGTCGAGAGGCACCTGGCCCAGGAGCGGCACGTCGTAGCCGAACCGCGCGGACAGGGTCGCGGCCACTCCGGCTCCACCACCGCTGCCAAAGATCTCCAGGTGGTGCTCGGGACCGCAGTGCGGGCAGACGAGATAGCTCATGTTCTCGATCACTCCAGCGACGCGCTGATGCATCATCGACGCCATCGTGCCCGCGCGCTCGGCCACCTCGGCCGCAGCCGCCTGAGGCGTGGTGACCACGACGACCTCGGCACTCGGCAGGTGCTGGCCGGTCGAGATCGCCATGTCGCCGGTCCCGGGCGGAAGGTCGAGCAGCAGTACGTCGAGGTCGCCCCAGAACACGTCGGTGAGCATCTGAACCAGCGCCCGGTCGAGCATGGGTCCCCGCCACGCGACGACCTGGTCCCGGCGGGGTTTCAGCATGCCGATGCTGATCACGCTCAGCCCGAGCACGGGGACAGGCATGATCATGTCCTCGACCTGGGTAGGCCGCTCATCGGCGATGCCCAACATGGCGGGGATCGAGTGGCCGTAGACGTCGGCGTCGACGATGCCCACCTTGCGGCCGCTGCGGGCGATGGCGAGGGCGAGGTTGACCGTGACCGACGACTTGCCGACACCGCCCTTGCCGGACGCGATCGAGATGACCTTGGTGAGAGAGTCCGGCCGTGCGAACGGGACCTCCTTCGCCACCTGACCGCCGCGCAGCGTCTGCTGAAGCTCCTGGCGCTGCTCCGCCGACATCACGTCGAGCTCGACCTTGACGGCCGTGACACCCGCCACCGTGGAGACCGCTGCCGTCACGTCGCGGGTGATGGTGTCGCGCATCGGGCAGCCGGAGACCGTGAGAAGCACCGTAACCACCACCGCGCCGTCGTCGCCGATCGTGACGTCGTGCACCATCTTGAGCTCGGTGATGGGACGCTTGATCTCGGGGTCGTTGACGGTCGCGAGGGCAGCGTTGATCGGCTCGAGCAGCGGGCTGGTCATAGGTCCAGGCTACGGGGTGTCGCAGGGCCGTCGCGCTTGTGGGAGGGCGGCTCCTCGCGCTGGTGCGCGGCCCGGTCGTCGAGCTCGGTGAGCAGGTTGCGCAGTTCCGACCGGACGAAGTCGCGGGTGGACACCTCGCCGATCGCCATCCGAAGCGACGCCACCTCCCGAGCCAGGAACTGCATGTCTGCGTGGGCTCGCACGTTGGCCTCACGGTCCTGCTCGGCGACCACGCGGTCTCGCGCCTCCTGGCGGTTCTGTGCCAACAGGATCAGTGGAGCGGCGTACGACGCCTGCGTGGAGAAGAACAGGTTGAGCAAGATGAACGGGTAGGGGTCCCAGCCGATGCCCCAGATGCCGACGATGTTGAGGATGATCCAGATGATGACGAACACGGTCATGTACGCCAAGAAGCGCGCCGTCCCCATGTAGCGGGCGAACTTCTCGGCGAACTTGCCGAAGATCTCGGGGTCGTAGTCCGGTCGCAACACCAGCCTGCGGCGGGTGTCTCGAGGGACGTCGAGACGCCCGGCCGCGCCGGGGCTGGTCGCCCGTCGGGGAGTGTCGCGCCGTTCGTCGTCGCGAAGGTCGTCACGTGCCATCGCGCACCGCCGGGGAGGCGGGGACCCGACCCTCGCGCCAATCGTCAGGGAGCAGGTGGTCGACGACGTCGTCTACGGTGACGACTCCCAGCAGATGACCGGCGTCGTCGACGACGGGGCTGGCGACGAGGTTGTAGTGCGCCATCAGTCGGGTGACCTCGTCGAGTGGCGCCTCAGCGCGCAGTGGCTCGAGGTCGGTGTCGATGACACCCGAGACGAGACCGGACGGCGGCTCGCGCAGCAGCCGCTGGAAGTGCCCGACGCCGATGAACCTGCCCGTCGGCGTCTCGAGCGGAGGGCGGCACACGTAGACCATGGCGGCCAGGGACGGGGAGAGCTCGGCGTTGCGGATGCGGGCCAGCGCCTCAGCCACGGTGGCGTCTGGGGGCAGGATCACCGGGTCGGTCGTCATCAGCCCACCGGCGGTCTTCTCCTCGTAGGTGAGCAGCCGGCGTACGTCCTCGGCCTCGTCGGGCTGCATCAGCAGCAGCAGTGCCTCGGCTGTCTCGGGTGGCAGCTCGGCGATCAGGTCGGCCGCGTCGTCGGGTGACATCTCTTCGAGGATGTCGGCGGCACGCTCGGACCCGAGCTGACCGAGGATTTCGACCTGGTCGTCTTCAGGCAGCTCCTCGAGCACGTCGGCGAGACGCTCGTCGTCGAGTGCTGCTGCGATCTCGTGTCGGCGCTTCGGCGACAGCTCGTGGATGACACCGGCCAGGTCGGCGGGCCGCATCTCGTCCAGGGCGGCGAGCAGGTGCGTCGCCCCCTGGTCGGACTCGGCACCAGTGAGGCCGGTGACCTCCGACCATTCGACGACCTGCGTCTGCCCGCGGCGGCCGAACCGCTTCGAGCCGTGCTGGATGGCGACCCGCGACAAGATCCAGTCGCGGGTGCGCGTCTGCTCCATGCCGACGTCGTACACCACACCCTGGGTGCCGCTGTCGGTGATGGTCACCGTGCGGTCGAGGAGCTCGCCGAGGACCAGTGTCTCAGTGGGGCGCTGCTCGAAACGGCGCATGTTCAGCAGGCCGGTGATGATCACCTGACCGGAGTCGACGTTGGTGACCCGCGTCATCGGCAAGAAGATGCGGCGGCGCCCCAGCACCTCGATGACGAGCCCCAGGACGCGCGGCTGACGAGTGTCGGTGCGGACGGCTGCCACCACGTCGCGCACCCGTCCGACCTGGTCGCCGTTGGGGTCGAAGACCAGCATGCCCGCGAGACGGGCGACGAAGACACGGGGAGGGGTGGCGCTCACGCTCGCCAGGCTACCGGTGGAGGGCCTGGCGAGTCCGCGCCTCGGCCGACTGCGCGCCGGCAATCGGTCGTGCGCTGCGAAGTCGATCTCAGGGCAAGCAGCGCAGGGAATCGGGGCCCGACACTATGCTGCGTCCATGCCTAGCGCCGTGCCTCACGCACATCGTGCGCCGGCCACCGACACCGGCCAGCTCGGCTATGACATCGTCGACGTGTTCACCGACCGGGCGTACGCCGGCAATCCGCTTGCGGTGGTGTATGCCGCCGACGGCTGCACGACCGAGCAGCTGCACGCGATGGCCGTCGAGTTCAACCTCTCTGAGACGGCCTTCCCGATGACGTTGACCGATGCGGACCGAGACGCCGGCGCGGACTACCGGGTGCGAATCTTCACTCCGGGCGGCGAGATCCCCTTTGCCGGCCATCCGACGCTCGGGACGGCCTGGGCGCTGAGGCGACGCGGTCTGCTCGACGCCGGAGACCGGGTGCAGTCGTGCGGTGCCGGGCTCATCGGCGTCCACCTGCCGGACGACGCCGCCGCGCCGGTCGAGCTGACGGCGACACCGCGCGACGAGGCGCGTCAGCTGTCGCCGCAGGAGGTCGGCGCTGTCGCGCTGCTGGTGGGCCTCACCGCCGCCGACGCCGTCGGTGCTGCGCATGTCGCGGGGTGTGGGCTGACGTGGCTGTACCTGCGGGTCGCGAGTGACGCCGTGTCGCGGTCACGCCCGACCGGCACCAAGGTGGGCGAGATCGAGATCGACCGTAGCGCCCTGCGCGACCCCCTGGACGGTGTCTGTGTGTACTCCGTGGAGGGCACGCATCGGGCGAACGCGCCCGTCAGCGTCAGCGCCCGGGTGTACGTGCCCGGCTTCGGCATCCCCGAGGATCCGGCCACCGGCTCGGCGGCAGCCGGGCTGGGCCTGGTGCTGGTGGCCGGCGCCATTGCGGCTGCTGACGGAGAGACTGCGTACCGCATCTCGCAGGGGGTCGAGATGGGCAGACCGTCGGTGCTCCTCGGCCGGGTGGAGGCCAGCGAGGGCAGGGCGGTCCGGTGTCACGTGGCCGGGCAGGTCGTGGCGACGGCTAGCGGGACGATCGCCGTGCCACCCTCCTGACCGACTTGTCAGCCGCTGACGTCGCCAGGGCAAACTCAGCGGCTGAAACGTCGGTCAGGAGAGGCGGCGACCGCTCCCTCCGCGCTTGTGCAGCACCCATGGCCGTCTCGTCGCGGTGGTCGCGGGGGTGGGGGAAGGCGTGGCCCGGTGCGCTGTGTCGGCGTAGTGCCCGGGCCCCTCGACGAGCTGCTTGCCGAGGGTGAGCCGGTAGATCGCCGTGGCAGCGTCACCGGCCCAGCGCGCCGGTGCCTGCTCGGCGTGGGCCAGGTTCAACCGGCCGGCTGCGAGCGCTGCCGTCGCGGCTTCCCAGTCGTCGTCATCCGGCTGCAGCCGGTGAGCCGTCGCGTCGACGACCACCAGTCGCTGCACGGTGTCCTTGCTGCGGACGACCAGCCGCAGCCGCTCACCCTCCTGCAAGCCTGGGTCGGGCTGCTCGCCGGGACCAGTCAGGAGGTAGGCCAGGCCGTCGACCCAGGCGTGCCAGAACGCCTGCTCGCGACGGGGCGGATCCCGGGTGAGCCAGATCAGCGCGGACTTCTTCAGCGCCTCGTCGATCAGCGCCTGGCGTTGCCACTCGTCCGCCCCATCCTGCGGCTCTCCAGCCGTCTCGGAGGGGATCTCGTCGAAGTTGGCGGGTTCACCGCGTTGACCCACGTGCCGAACCCTGCCACACGGCCGCCAAGATGGCATATGCCCGAGCGCCGATCCGCCCCTGCGCCCGCGAGCAGCGTGCTGTTGCTCGTCGTCGGTGTCGCCGGCGTCTCCCTGTCAGGACCGCTGATGGCGGCGGCGACCGCGGTGCCGGCGCTGGCGATGTCGTTGTGGCGCAGCGGTCTCGGCGCCACCTCGGTAGCGGCCTTCGCGGCCCCACGGCTGCGCAGCGACCTCACCGCAGTTCCACGCCGTGCCCTTGCACGGTCATGTTTCGCTGGGCTGTTGTTGGCGGTGCACTTCGCGACCTGGACCCTGTCGCTGAAGTACACGTCGGTCGCCTCGGCGACGGCGCTCGTCTGCCTGCAGGCTGCGTGGGTCGTCGTGCTGGCCAGGATGTCGGGCGACCAGGTGGTTCCCCGCGTGTGGCTGGGGATCGCAGTGGCGCTCTTGGGCGTGCTGGTGATCTCGGGCGTCGACCTGACGATCTCGGCCCGGACCCTGATAGGGGATGTGCTCGCCCTGGTCGGCGGGGTGTTCGCGGCTGGTTACACCGTGGTCGGTGGCCGCGTGCGATCGGAGCTCGCCACGACGACGTACACGTTTCTCTGCTACAGCACCAGCGCCGTGCTGCTGCTGTTCGCCTGTGCCGTGGGCCGGGTGCAGGTGTGGGGGTTCGACGCCACGAGCTGGCTGCTGATCATCGCCGTGACGGTGGCAGCGCAGCTGTTGGGACACACCGTCTTCAACCACCTGCTCGCGACGATGAGCCCGACCCTGGTCTCGATGACGCTCCTACTTGAGGTGCCGGGTGCCGCGCTGCTGGCGGCCGTGTTCCTCGGGCAGGCGCCGCCCATCGCCGTGTACGCCGGCCTCGCGTTGATCTGCGCGGGCCTCGCGATCGTGGTCACGTCGAGGTCTGCGGCCACCGTGCCTGTCGAGGCACCCGTCGACTGAGGCGTGGTCGAGGACCACAGGGAGCTGAACCGTCTCTGCCACCGGAACAGAAATCGACCCAGTTGTGTGGTCTCGACTCACGTACGGCCAACCGGACGGCCCGCCAACTCTGTGACGGCCCGGCTGACGACCGCTGCTCCTTCGCGTCAGGGCAGCCGTAGGTGCTGACCGACGTAGATGAGGTTCGGGTCCGCGACGACGCCGGTGTTGGCCTCGTAAAGCGCCCTCCAGCCCCCAGCCACGCCCAGGCGGTCCGCGATCAGCGACAGCGTGTCGCCGGCCCGCACGGTGTAGGAACCGCCACTCGGAGCCGGACGGTCAGCGTGGTGATGATGGCGGGTGCCGCTGTTGGTCGCACCTGAGATGTCCGGGGTGCCAGCTGCGTCGGCGCTCGACAGTCCGAGCCCGGCCGAGCACGCCGGCCAGGCGCCCCAGCCCTGAACGTCGAGAACCTTCTCGGCGGTGGCGATCTGCTGCTCGCGGGTGGCCAGGTCGGCGCGAGAGGCGTACTGCGTACCTCCGAAGCCCTCCCAGGTGCTCTGCGAGAACTGCAGACCACCGTAGTAGCCGTTGCCGGTATTGATGTGCCAGTCGCCGCTCGACTCGCACTGCGAGAGTGCGTTCCAGGTGGTGTCGTCGGCCGCCGATGCGGCGCTGGTATTGAGGAGGACCGAACCGGTCAACGCGGCGGTGAAGGTCGCGGTGGTCGTTACGGTGTGGAGGACGTTACGTCGCGCCGACGTGGCGGCGCGATGTCGTGGCTCGTAGCCCATGGCTGTTTCCCTCTCCGATGCCTGCGAAGTTAGCTGTCGGGTTCGGGCTAGAGGGTGCCCGGTCACGAATGTGACTTAACCCCACGATGTGCCCGGCTGCTACGCAACCACCACACCGATCCTTGGGTTCTCCGCTCCCACCCGTCGGGTCATCTGATAGCGGACAGGGCCCGGACG
>JACCVA010000268.1 GCA_013698435.1 Nocardioidaceae bacterium
CGCTACGACCTGACGTCCGTCAGCACCGGACCCGACGAGATCGGGCGGCGCGCTCCGGACCTGTGGCGCTACCACGAGCTGCTCCCGGTCTCGGGTCCCGATCACGTGGTGAGCCTGGGCGAAGGGATGACGCCGCTGCTCCGCACTCCCCGCCTGGCCGCTGAGCTGGGACTGCGCAACCTCAGCATCAAGGACGACGGGCTCCTTCCGACCGGCTCCTTCAAGGCCCGCGGAGCCGCGGTCGGCGTCTCCCGGGCGCGCGAGCTGGGCGTCACCCGGCTCGCCATGCCGACGAACGGCAACGCAGGGGCCGCCTGGTCGACGTACGCCGCCCGAGCCGGACTGCGCGCCACCATCGCGATGCCCGTCGATGCCCCCTGGATCACCCGGGCGGAGACCGTCGTCACCGGCGGCGACCTCCGGTTGGTCGACGGGCTGATCTCCGACGCAGGGAAGATGATCGGCGCGGCGGTGCTGGCGTCGGCCGACGACTGGTTCGACGTGTCGACGCTCAAGGAGCCCTATCGCATCGAGGGCAAGAAAACGATGGGCCTGGAGATCGCCGAGCAGCTCGGTTGGCGGATGCCGGACGTGATCGTCTACCCGACCGGCGGAGGGGTGGGCCTGATCGGCATCTTCAAGGCGCTGACCGAGGCGCGTGAGCTGGGCTGGGTCGAGGGGGCGCTGCCGCGGCTCGTGTCGGTGCAGGCGAGCGGTTGCGCGCCTATCGTGAATGCGTTCGACGCCGGTGCCAGCGAGTCGGTGCTGGTGCCGGACTCCACGACGATCGCGTTCGGTATCAACGTGCCCAAGCCGCTCGGTGACTTCCTGGTCCTGGCTGCGTTGCGGCAGACCGGCGGGACGGCGATCGCCGTCGACGACGCCGACCTGCTCGCCGACCTGCAGGTCACTGCCAGGCTGGAAGGGCTCTTCCTGTGTCCGGAGGGCGCGGCGACGGTGACGGCGACCCGGGAGCTCGCCCGCACGGGCTGGATCGCGCCGGATGACGAGGTGGTGCTGCTCAACACCGGTGCCGGCGTCATCTATCCCGACGCGGTGCACGTCGACGTACCCACGCTGCCCAAGGACGGCGTCCTCGAGCTCTGACCTCAGGAGGTGCCCCTGAACCGGTCGAGTCGCCCTCCGGTCTCGCGGCACTAGGGTGGGAGCGGAGAGTCACGATGAGGCGTCGCCGGAAGATCACCGACCGGACGCGGGCCGCCATGCTCAGCGTCCCTCGACCGCTGTTCCTGCCGGAGGACGTCCGGGCGTACGCCGCCGAGGACCGACCGCTGCCGCTCGGTCACGGGCAGACCAACTCGCAGCCGACAACCGTCGCCCACATGCTCAGCCAGCTCGATCCGCAGCCCGGCGACCGGGTGCTCGATGTCGGCAGCGGCTCGGGCTGGACGGCAGCCCTGCTGGCACACCTGGTCGACCGGCAGGACCTCGTGTACGCGGTCGAGCGCGTACCAGAGCTGGTGAACCTGGCCCGCACCCAGCTGACGGCAGCCGGCTTCGGGCAGGTGACGCTCGAGCAGGCAGACCCCGACGTGCTCGGGATGCCGAGCCGAGCGCCGTTCGACAAGATCCTGGTGTCGGCAGAGGCGCCGTCACTGCCCGACGCGCTGATGCTGCAGGTCGCCGCCGGCGGCAGGCTGGTCATCCCGGTCGCCGGCCGGCTACTCGTCGTCGACCGCTCGCAGAGCGGCGAGATCACGGTACGTCGACTCGGTCGCTACGCGTTCGTGCCGCTGAGGTGGACCGGCCGCGGCTGAGCCGGGCACGTCAGCGTCGGTGTCTCACCGGACGCCGCGGGGTCGAAACTGCACGCTGATGCGCGGACCCGCCGGGCGAGCGGTCTTGGGAATCGCATGCTCCCAGGTACGCTGGCACGAACCGCCCATCAGCAGCAGGTCACCGTGGCCGAGGGCGAAGCCGAGCGTCTCGGCCCGGCCGCGGCGTGGCCTCAGCAACAGCTTGCGCGGGCTGCCGAAGGACACGATCGCCACCAACGTGTCCTCGGTCCGGCTTCGACCTATGGTGTCGCCGTGCCAGGCGACGCTGTCGCGCCCGTGGCGGTAGTAGCACAGGCCCGCACTGACGAGGTCCTCACCGAGCTCACCCCGATAGTGGTCGTTCAACGCCTCGCGAACGTCCGCGAGCAGCGGGTCAGGCAGTGCAGCACCCTCGCCGTAGAAGCAGAGCAGCCGGGGCACGTCCACCACCCGCTCGTACATCTGACGGCGCTCGGCCTGCCACGGCACCGTCGCGACCAACCGCTCGAACACGTCGTCGGACCCGCTCACCCACCCCGGAAGGACGTCGACCCAGGCGCCATGGCTCAGCATCGTCCGGCGTACGTGACCAGCGAGAGGACCGATCACCGGCGCCGGAGCGAGCTGGTCGAGCAGCGATCCTTGGAAGGGCGCGGTCATGAGGCGATGGTACGCTAATTCGAACGCATGTTCTAGGTGCTTAGGCACCAGAATCAGCGGCTACCGGGCTTCGAGCACCGCAATGTCGCGGACCGCGAACCGATGATGGCCGCGCTCCTCCTCCGTTCGAGCTCGACGTGGGTGAGTCCGTCGACGATGCCGCGGAACCTCGCACCAGCCAGGTCGGCGACCATGAAGGCCGCGGCACGGAAAACGGCGTTGTCGCCGTCGTGGTGACAGCCAGCCGACCAGCGGTGAGCACCGTACTGAGCTGCCACCTCGCCATTGTCACCAAACGCAGCCGACCGCGCTTTCGTAGCATGGCCGCTGCAGTACACAGCGCAAACACCAAGGCGGTGGCAGTGGCCGAGACGCCGGCGTACGACGAGGCCGTTCGGACGCTTCGGCGCGCCGGTTGCGTCTTCGCCGAGCGTGAGGCCGCGGTGATCTTCGCCAGCGGCCACGCCGCCGCCCGACGACGGCAGATGGTGGCCGCGCGGGCAGCCGGGGCTCCGCTCGAGTACGTCGTCGGCGTAGCTGAGTTCGCCGGGGTGAGGGTAGGCATCGGCCCGCCGGCGTTCATCCCCAGACACCGGGCC
>JACCVA010000281.1 GCA_013698435.1 Nocardioidaceae bacterium
GTCCGTTGTCGCCCCCGCCGAGCTTGACCCGAAGCGCGCCATAAGGCAGATCGAGCTCGTCATGGATGACGACGAGCCGATCGGGAGTGGCCTTGAAGAACGACAGCAAGGACGACACCGGACCACCCGACTCGTTCATGAAGCATCGGCCGCGGCCCAGCACCGCGCGCACCCCGGGGACACCCGCAAGCCTGCCCTGCACCGACAGCGCGCGTCCCGACTTCTGGGCTCGCCAACGTCCGCCCATGCGCCGGGCGAGCTCGTCCGCGACCAGATAGCCGACGTTGTGCCGGGTCTCGGCGTACGACGGGCCGGGGTTGCCAAGCCCGACGACTACCCACCCGTCGAACGACACCGGTGCCAACTCTCGTAGCCGGGGACGGAGGAACCGAAGGATCACTCCTCTGAGGAGCCCTCGCCGGCTTCTCGGTCCCCACCGGAGCCGCTGTCGGTGTCGTCGTCGGCGGCGGCGTCGGCCTCGACGGCCTGTGCCTCGAGCTCCTCGTCGGACAGGTCGTGCTCGATGCCCACCTCGGCCTCGGCCTCGGCCAGCTCGGCCTCGACCTCCTCGGCGGTCGGTGCGGCGGTGAAGTTGACCACGAGCGCCTCTTCGTCGAGCACCAAGGTGGAGCCTGGCGGCAGCGTGAGGTCCTTCGCCAAGATCTGCGTGCCGACCTGCAGCCCCTCGATGGCGACCTCGATCGACTCGGGAATGTGGGTCGCCTCGGCCTCGATCTGGACGGTCTGGTGATCGAGCGTGACGAGAGTCTCCGGCGCGGGGTCGCCGTTCAGGACGATGGCGACGTCAACGGTGACCTTCTCACCGCGTCGCACGAGGATCAGGTCGGCGTGCTCGATGAAGCCCTTGACCGGGTCACGTTGCACCTGCTTCGGAAGCGCGAGCTGGCTGTTGCCCTCGAGCTCGATCGAAAGCAGAGCGTTGGCCGTCTTGAGCGCGAGCATCAAGTCGTGGCCTGGCAGTGTGATGTGGACCGGGTCGGTGCCGTGCCCGTAGAGAACCGCGGGCACCTTGTCGTCGCGGCGGATACGCCGAGCAGCACCCTTGCCGAACGTGGTGCGGGACTCGGCCTTGAGCTTGACCTCTGAGGACACGGTGGTTCTTCTCCTTGCACAGCTGGCGCTTGCGGACGTCGTCGTGCCGACGACGACAAGATTCGGTGGTTGCCAGGTGCGGGGGAACGCTGAGCCATAGACCACGTCGATCACGGAGCCGGCACGAAGCCGATTCATGAGCGCTGAAACCGCGTCTGCGTCGCAGCTCGCTCCCTCGCCGAGGCAACCTGACGATCTTAGCGGGGATCACAGCGGAGGTGAAATTCCGTTGTCCCGCTAGTGGTGTGTCTGCCAAATCGTCTGGCGGATGATTTGGTCAGGTGGAGGGATCGCAAGGCGGGGGAGGAGGGGCATAGCGGTGTTCTATGGCCGACGACTCCAACGCAGCGAGGCGCCGCCTGGGCGCCTCAGGCGGTAGGCAGGATGTGGCAGACACACCATTTAGGCTCGCCCGTCGAAAAGGCTCGTCACGGAGCCGTCCTCGAACACCTCTCGAATGGCGGCGCTGATCAACGGCGCGATGGACAGCGTGGTGAGCTTGTCGATCCGCCGGTCCTCGGGGATCGGCAAGGTGTTGGTCACGATCACCTCGCCGGCACGGCAGTTCTTCAGCCGGTCGACGGCAGGCCCCGACAAGATGGCGTGCGTGGCGGCGATGATGACGTCGCGGGCGCCGGCTGCCAGGAGCGCGTCGGCAGCCTTCACGATCGTGCTTGCGGTGTCGATCATGTCGTCGACCAGGACGCACACCCGGTCTCTGACCTCGCCGACGACCCTGTTCGCGACCGCCTCGTTGGGACGGGCTGCGTCGCGAGTCTTGTGGATGAACGCGAGCGGCGCTCCACCGAGCCGCGACGACCACTGTTCGGCGACCTTGATCCGGCCGGCGTCCGGTGAGACCACGGCGAGCAGCTGGTCGCCGTACTTGTCGGCCACGTACCGCGCCAGCACGGGAAGCGCCGCCAGGTGGTCCACGGGGCCGTCGAAGAATCCCTGGATCTGCGAGGTGTGCAGGTCGACGGTGATGAGGCGGTTCGCACCGGCGGTCTTGAACAGATCCGCCATCAGCCGGGCCGAGATCGGCTCGCGCCCGAGGTGTTTCTTGTCCTGACGGGCGTAGCCGTAGAAGGGCATCACGACGGTGATGCGCTTGGCGGACGCGCGTTTGAGCGCATCGACCATGATCAGGTGCTCCATGATCCAGTGGTTGATCGGCTCGGTGTGGCTCTGCATGACGAACGCGTCGGAGCCGCGCACGGACTCCTGGTAGCGGACGTAGATCTCGCTGTTGGCGAAGTCTCGGTGGGTGGTCGGGACCAGGCCCGTGCCGAGTAGCTGGGCGACCTCTTCGGCGAGCTCAGGGTGAGCGCGTCCCGAAAAGAGCATCAAGTTCTTCTCGGTCGTTCTTTTGAGACCGGTCACGCAGACCCCTGGTCCTCTCGGTTTTCCTGGCCGGCGGCCGCGGCGGCAGCGGCAGCGGCCTTGCTTCCAGGCCGCTTGCGCTGCACCCAGTCGTCGATGTGCCGCTGCGGTCCGGTGCTGACGGCCAGCGCCCCCGGTGGGACGTCGCGGCGTACGACGGCGCCCCCGCCGGTCGCAGCTCCGTCCCCGACGTGCACCGGCGCGACGAACGTGTTGTGGGAACCGGTCTTGACGTGCTTGCCGATCGTCGTGTGGTGCTTCTCGACCCCGTCGTAGTTGGCGAAGATGGTGCCGGCGCCGATGTTGGTGCCCTCACCGATCTCCGCATCGCCGACGTACGACAGGTGCGGCACCTTCGCGCCGTCGCCGATCTGCGCGTTCTTGGTCTCGACGAACGTGCCGATCTTGCCCTGCACGCCGAGGACCGTGCCCGGCCGCAGGTAGGCGAACGGCCCCACCGTGGCGCCCGCGCCGATCACCGCAAGGGAGCCCTGCGTGCGGGAGACGCTCGCCCCGTCGGCGATCTCGACGTCCGTAAGCGTGGTGTCAGGCCCGAGCGTGACGCCGCTGCCGATGGTGGAAGCTCCCAGCAGCTGGGTCTGGGGATGGATCGTCACGTCTCGGCCCAGGCTGACGTCGGCGTCGATCCACGTGGTGCGGGGATCGACGACGGTCACGCCCTCGCGCATCCAGGCCTCCACCGTTCGGCGGTTGAGCTCGGCGCCAAGCCGGGCGAGCTGGACACGGTCGTTGACGCCTTCGGTCTGCCAGCGGTCGTCGAGCCGATGGGCCGTGATGGCGCCGCCCTCGGCGTGGACCACCGCGAGGACGTCGGTCAGGTACTTCTCGCCCTGAGCATTGTCCTGACCCACCTGCGTCAGCGCCCTGCGCAGGACCTGGAGGTCGAAGGCGTACAGACCCGCGTTGACCTCCGCGATCGCCCGCTGCTCATCGCTGGCGTCCTTGTGCTCGACGTTGGCGACGACGTTGCCGTCGGCGTCGCGAAGGATCCTCCCGTAGCCGCTGGGGTCGGTGAGCTCCGCAGTGATGACGGTGACAGCGCTGCCTGCCTCCACATGCGCGGCGACCAGGCCACGCAGCGTCTCGCCCGTAAGCAACGGCACGTCGCCCATCGTCACGACCACGGTGCCGCCGAGGTCGGCCGGCAGCACGTCGAGGCCGCACTCCACGGCCCGGCCGGTACCGGGAACGTCGTCTTGGTCTGCCACCACCACCATCGGGTCGACCACTGCGATGTGGTCGACGACTCGGTCGCGGTCGTGCCGCACGACGACGACGAGGTGCTCGGGCTGGATCTCGCGAGCGGCGGTAAGCGCGTGCTGCAGGAGGCTCCGGCCGCCGATGGGATGCAGAACCTTGGGGGTGTCGGACTTCATCCGGGTGCCGCCACCTGCTGCGAGCACGATGACTGCGGTCGGACGGTGTGCCGTCACGTCAACTCCTTGCGGGTCTGCGCTGGCGAGCGCTCGTCGCGGTGCTCCCCTGCCTGGCTTCGATCCAGGACCTCAAGCTTCAAAGGCTTGCGGGCTGCCGGGTTACCCCACAGGGGACTGCGTGGCGTGCGGCCGTGACCGGTGCACCCCTGCGTCGGCACAGTCTGCCACAGCCGCCCTGGGGCAGCGGCGC
>JACCVA010000331.1 GCA_013698435.1 Nocardioidaceae bacterium
AAGCGCCGCGGCCGAGGGCGCGCGAGTGTGCCCACGTGGGACGAGATCATGTTCGGCAAGAGCAAGGACGAGTAGTGGGCTACTTCGTCACCGGCGGCACCGGCTTCATCGGCCGGCATGTGGTCGAGGAGCTCCTCGCGCGCCGTCGCGGGCCCATCCACGTGCTGGTTCGGGAGACGTCGCTCGACCGCTTCGGGTTCCTGCACCGGACGCGCTGGAAGTCGTCGCGGCGGATCATGCCGGTCACCGGCGACCTGACCGAGCCGCTGCTGGGGGTCCCGACGTCGTGGATGACAAAGCACGGTGACGACGTCGGCCACTTCTTCCACCTCGCCGCCACCTACGACATGACCACCTCGTCGGACCGCAACGAGCAGCTCAACATCGGTGGCACCCGGGAGGCGCTGCGGCTGGCGGCAGCAGTCACGTCATCGGCGTTCCACCACGTCTCGTCGGTCGCGGTCGCCGGGGACTACCGGGGTGTGTTCGACGAGACCATGTTCGACCAGGGACAGGAGCTGCCGTCGGCGTACCACGTCTCGAAGTTCGAGGCGGAGCGGATCGTCCGGGCCGAGGCCACGGTGCCGTGGCGCGTGTACCGACCTGCCATCGTGGTCGGCCACTCCGAGTCCGGGACGATGGACAAGGTCGATGGACCGTACTACTTCTTCCCGCTGCTCAAGCGGCTGCGAGACTCACTGCCGCAGTGGGCGCCACTCGTGGGCATCGACCTGGGCGACACCAACGTCGTCCCGGTGGACTACGTCGCCAAGGCGATGGTCTACCTCGCCCACCAGCGGGGGCTGGACGGGCGGACGTTCCACCTCGTCCACCGCGACCCGCAGCCGACCATTGAGGTGGTCAACACCTTGGCGACCGCCGCGAAGGCGCCACGGCTCGCGGTTCCGGTGCGGCGTCGCTTCGTGCAGTCACTGCCACCGTCGATCACGCCGATCAACCTGCTGACCTCTCTTCTCCGGACTCCGGCGTTGCAGTCGGCCCTGGACCAGACGCTCGGGCGCCTCGGCGTACCTCCTGAGGTGCTAGGGCACCTGTCTTTCCCGGCGACCTTCGCGTCACGGCACACCGAGCTCGCCCTGGCCGACTCCGGCCTCACCTGCCCCGACCTCGACACCTACGCGGCCGCCCTGTGGGACTACTGGGAGCAGCACCTCGACCCGACGACCGCCAACGACGCGGGGCTTCGGGAGGCCCTGGGCGGCGCCAACGTGGTCATCACCGGCGCCAGCTCCGGCATCGGCAAGGCAACCGCGCTCAAGGTCGCACAGGCCGGTGGTGTCCCGTTGCTCGTGGCGCGCGGCCGGGAGGGCCTGCTGGAGACCCAGGCCGAGATCGAGGCCCTCGGCGGGGTCGCGCACGTCTACCCGTGCGACCTGGCTGACCTCGAGGCGATCGACCGGTTGACGAAGCGGATCTCGGCCGAGCACGACCCGGTCGACTACATCGTCAACAACGCGGGTCGCTCGATCCGGCGGTCACTGCATCTGTCGGCGGACCGGTTCCACGACTTCGAGCGCACCATGCAGGTCAACTACTTCGGCGCCATCCGGCTGCTCATGGGTCTGCTCCCAGCGATGCAGCGGTCGGGGTTCGGGCACGTCGTCAACATCAGCTCGATCGGGGTGCAGACCAACCCCCCACGCTTCTCGGCGTACGTCGCCAGCAAGGCCGCGCTCGACGCCTGGAGCCGGGTGGTGAGCTCGGAGCTGATCGGTGACGGTGTCACGTTCACCACGATCCACATGCCGCTCGTGAATACGCCGATGATCGCCCCTACCAAGATCTATGACGCGTTCCCCACGATCACGCCGGCCATGGCGGCCGACCTCGTGATGACAGCGCTGAAGAACCACCCGCACGAGATCAACACCGCGCTCGGCACCGCGGGCGAGGTGGCGCACGCGCTGCTGCCGAAGACGGCGTTTCGGATCCTGCACCGCGCCTACCGGGTGTTCCCCGACTCCCAGGCGGCCCCCGGTGACGGGACCAAGGCGAAGGTGACCAGCGAGCAGCTGCTGCTCGCCCGGATCCTCAAGGGCGTGCACTGGTAGCGACCGGTCGCTCCCCCGGGCCGCGAACTGCGGGAAACTGCATCCGCCCATCGGCGTGTCGCCATGCATCTTCCCGCAATCGCGGGTCCACAAGACGGGATGTACTCAGCCGAAAGGAAGCACGTCTGGCGACAGCGACGCAGCCTGCGCTCGGGCCACCGTCATCCGCCGCCGATGGTGCTGGCGGCACAGGACCTCATAACCGACCTCTGGTGCCGGCTGGTCGATCATGTCGACGTCCCCGACGACGATCACCTCGCCCTCGATCACCATCTCTCCGTTCTCGGTGCGGGCGTTGTGCGTGGCCCGCTGCCCACACCAGCACAGCGCCTCGACCTGCAGCGAGTGCACCCGGTCCGCCAGCTCGACCATCCGGGCCGAACCGGGGAAGAGCCGGGTCCGGAAGTCCGTCATGATCCCGAACGCGAACACGTCGATCTGCAGGTCGTCGACGAGCCTGGCCAGCTGGTCGACCTGGTCAGTCGTGTAGAACTGCGCCTCGTCGCAGATGAGATAGTCGATGCGGCCACCACTCGTCAGCGAGTCCACGACGTAGTGCCAGAAGTTGAAGGTGTCGTCGACCTCGATGGCATCGACGCTCAGACCGAGCCGGCTCGACAGCGTTGCCGTCCCGGCACGGTCCTGACTCGTGAAGATCCTGCCGATGCGCCCCCGCGCGGCGTGGTTGTGGTTCGTCTGGAGGGCGAGCGTCGACTTGCCTGAGACCATCGTCCCGGTGAACAGCTGGAGTTCGGCCACGGAGGGGATCATCCCACGCTGCGGCCGCCCGCAGCCTCAGCGCCCGACAGCGGCCGATCAGCCGGGCGCGACGAGGAGGGGCACCAGCATCTCGTCGTCGGTGAGCGACCCGTGCAGGCCGATCAGCTTCGCCTCGTGCGGGAACCGCTCGGTGGACACCACGGCGATGTCAGCGGCGCAGGCGACCATCGCGTCGCCGAACCGTGGGCGTACCTCAGCGTCCACCGAGCCGAACCAGCCCTCGGCGAACGCTTCGTCGCGAGTGACCACCCAGGCGGAGTCGCCGAGGCGCTCGCGCCACCGCTGCACCACGTCGTCGACGGCGCCACCGTCGCAGTACAGGTGGCGGAACCTGGCCTCGCCGCCGAACAGGCTGACACCGTCGAGCAGCTCCGGCTCCTCATCGACGTCGATGCGGTCCTCGATCTCGACGTCGACCATCCCGTGGTCAGCGGTCACGACCAGCACCGTCTCGGCGGGCAGCGCCTCACGCAGCCGCAGCGCGAACAGGTCGATCATGGCCAGTTGGTGGCGCCAGGCCCACGACGTGCATCCCCGGCGGTGGCCGGTGGCATCCAGCTCACCCTCGTAGACGTACGTCAAGGAGTTCGGCGCCGACGACGCCAGGACCGCTCCGGAGATGCGCTCGCCGATCGTGTCGGCGCCGACGAAGGTGGCGCCCCGCTGGCTCGCCACGCTCAGCCCGGAGCCCTCGAATGCCCGCTTGCTCACGGTCGTGGTGGTGACACCGGCCACGGTCGCCCGTCCGAATACGGTGTCGTGCACCTGCCACTCCCGCGGGTCGACGTCCGCGTCCCAGCGCAGGGCGTCGAGCAGCCGGTCGGTGCCCGGGATGCGCGAGGTGAAGCCGACGATCCCGTGGGCGCCCGGCGCGAGACCGGTGCCGAGGCTGGTCAGGCTCGTCGCGGTCGTGGACGGGACCCCGCTGGTGAGCGGCGACGCATTCGCTACCAACGTGTTGAGGTACGGCGCCTCATCGGGGTGGTCGAGCAGCAGGTTCCAGCCCAGTCCGTCGATCAGGAGCACGACGTACGACGACGCGGTCGGCAGGTCGAGCGCGTTCTGCCATCCTGGCGTACCCAGTGCTGCCACCGCTGACGGGAGCACATCCGTAAGCGAGCGCGAGAAATAGCGGGGCAGCACTGCCCGCGGCGACGATTCGGTCAACGGCCGACGGTGGCTTCGCTGAGCGCGCGTGAGAAGTCGAGCAGCGACGCGACGGCGTCGACACCGTCGGCGCTTGCGCTGATCCGCACGGCGAAGTCCTCTGCGGTGAGGACACCGCTGTAACCGTGGTCGGCGGTGCACTCGGGGTCGCTGCATGCCGCCGGTTCGAGGTCGACCCGCTGGACGGCACCCCAGCCGACGGTCAGCACAGCCTCGGCGACGGCCGGTTCCCCGCGTTCGGCCGACTCGGCCGGGTTGGCGACCATCCGTGTCACGGCCACGCTGCCGATCCGGCTCAGCGGCACCGCCTCGGTCGAGGTCGAGGCGTACGGCGCCGGCAGGAGGTCGTCGGGCGGGTGCTCGTCGGTGTGCGTGAGCAGCACCCGGGTCGGCGTCAGCACGAGCACGGTCACGTGTCGGCGTACCTCGTCGCGGTCGAAGGTTGGCTCGTGGTGGATGACGTAGCTCAGCACAGGCTCACCTGCGAGCGCCGACTCGACGGCGTCGGTCACCACAGCCGGGTAGTAGCCCACCCGGTCGATGGCGGCGAGCAGTCCGCCCGCGCCGTCCTCGGCCCGGTGCTGAACGGTGGAGTCACGCATGGCGACATCCTCGCACGCCGGCCGGAGTCATGAGCCGCCTGCGTCGCCGCCGACCGCCTCGGCGAGGCGCCGGGCAGGTGAGTCGGTGCGGACGTCGGCGAGTGCGTGCACCCGCCCGCTCGCTCGCAGCACCCGGCAGCCCTCTGCCCCCGCCAGCACGAGACCGAGGTCGAGCCGCTCCACGTCGGGGAGGTCGTCCTTCAGCTGCGCCAACCGGGAGATGACCTCCTCGATGCACGCGACGTCGACCGCCTCGGAACCGCGGTAGCCGAAGAAGAGTGGCGCCGCACGCACATCGCGGACCAGATCTGCCGCGTCGGAGTCGGTCAGCGGCGGTATGCGGTACGACACGTCGCCGAGAAGCTCCGACGGCGGGCCGGCCATCCCGAACGACACCATCGGCCCGAACAGCGCGTCCTCGAGGCTGCCGATCGCGACCGGGATGCCGGGCGGCGCCATCGGCTGGACCACGAAGTCGGCGTGCTCCGGGTCGTCGATGACCGCGTTGAGGTTGTGCCAGGCCGTCCTCATGTCGTCGGGGTCGTCGATCGCACGCCAGACGTGCGAAAGGTCCGGACGCTGCCTCAGCCGGTCAGCAGTCGCCTTGAGCACGACGTTCCACCCGAACGACTCGGCCGCCTCGAGCGCCTGCTCCAACGAGCTGACGCGCGCCAGCGGCTCCCAAGCGATCCGGTAGCACCCGAGCAGCTGCCGCAGGTCATCGTCGGCGAGCTCGGCTCCGTCCGGGTTCTCCAGCACGAGCCGATGTACAAGGTCATGTGCGGCCGACCGACGGATGTCCTCGAACACTGGGAGGGAGCCTTGCGGCCGGTGCGCCCACTGCGCGTACGTGACCGCGCGGGCGAGCGCGCGCACGGCTGCCTCCGGGGCGGCGTACGACGGCACCGATCCTCGCCCCGCAGTCCCAGCCAGGTCGGGGACGCGCAGCAGCTCCGGGATCCCCTGTCTGCCGAGGAACGTCGACACGAGCGGCTTGTCGGACTGCTCGCCCACGGCGGCGAGCACGTTGGCGACCTGCTCGCTGGACGAGTCCAGCACGGGGATGAAGACGGCCACCACCGCGTCGACGTTGGGGTTGTCGATCGCGGCGTCGAGCGCCCGCTCGAAGTCCTCGGGCCTGGCCTCGGCGCCCAGCGACACCGACAGCTCGACCACGAGGCCGGCCGCCGACGCGGAGTCCGACGCGAGCAGGCCCAGCGCGTCGGAGTTGCCCACTACCGCCACTCGAGGCCCCATCGGCAGCGGCTGGTGCGCCAACAGCTGCGCCACGTCGAACATCTCGTCCAGCGACTCGACCTGGATGACGCCCGCCTGCCTGAACATCGCGTCGACCGCCGCCTGCGGTGCCCGGGTGGACCGGACCGCGTGCCCGACCGGCACGCCCTGGGTCGTCCGGCCCGACTTCACCGCCACCACCGGCTTCGCGCGACCGACCCGCCGGGCGATCCGCGAGAACTTTCGCGGGTTACCGATCGACTCCAGGTACAGCAAGATCACCTCGGTGGCGTCGTCCTCCTCCCAGTACTGCAGCAGGTCGTTACCGGAGACGTCGGCACGGTTGCCGGCCGAGACGAATGTCGAGAGACCGAGTCCGCGGCGGGCGACCGTCTCGAGGATCGCCACCCCGAGCGCCCCGGACTGGCTGAAGAAGCCGACCCGGCCGCGCGGTGGCATGAGCGGAGCCAGCGACGCGTTCAGGGAGACGTCGGCGGCGGTGTTGATCACGCCCAGGCAGTTCGGTCCGACGAGCCGCAGGCCGTACGCCCGTGTCAGCCGCACGAGCCGCCCCTGCCGGGCGCGCCCCTGCTCCCCCGACTCGGCGAACCCGCTAGAGATCACCACCAGCCCGTGCACCCGCTTCGTCGCGCAGTCGCGCACGACGCCCTCGACCGCCTCCGACGGCACCGCGACAAGCGCGAGGTCGACGTCGCCGGGGATTTCGAGCACGCTCTTGTACGCCGGCAGCCCGGCCACCGCGTCGGCCGCCGGGTTCACTACGTACACGCGCCCGGTGTAGTCGCCGAGTACCAGGTTGCGCACCAACGTGCTGCCGATGGTGTCCTGTCGGCGGCTGGCCCCGATGATGGCCACACTGCGGGCCTCGAAGAAGCGCGCCATCGACCGCGCCTCGGCCCGGTGCTCGCGCGCGCCCATCACCTTGAGCGAGGTGTCGGTGGACGCGATCGGGAACACCAGGTGGACCACACCTTCCTGGAAGTGCCGGTCCAGGTGGTAGCCGGCGTCGCGGAACGTGTGGATCATCCGGATGTTGTCCGGCAGCACCTCGGCGACGAACGCGACGATGCCGCGCTCGCGACCGGCCTGCGCGAGGTGCTCGAGCAGCAGTTGTGCGACGCCGCGCCCCTGGTGGGCGTCCTCGACCAGGAACGCGACCTCGGCCTCGTCAGTCTCGAGCCTGTCGTAGCGGCCGACGGCGATCATCTGCTGGCCGACGGTCATCACGAACGCCACCCGGTCGTGGTGGTCGACGTTGCTGAAACGTTCGACGTCGCGGTCGGCCAAGGTCGGGTAGGGGGCGAAGAAGCGCATGTACTTCGACTCCGGCGACACCCTGCTGTAGAAGTCGACCAGCATCTCGGCGTCGTCGGGGAGGATCGGTCGCAGTCGGGCGGCGCCGCCGTCCAGCAGCAGCACGTCGGCTTCCCAGTGGGCGGGGTAGTCGGCGGGAAGGGCGACGTGGTGGTCGCGGCTGGTCACGCGGGTGAATCTATCCCGTCTTGCCCCGCCTGCCGAGACTGGCAAGACTGACGCAAGTTCCCCGACGTACGACTCCCGATCCGTGGACGCAACAGGAGCTGTGATGGCCGACGACACCGCCCAGAGCGACGCGACGCGGGCCTTCCGCCAGGCACGCGACTTCCTGCTGGCGCACCGCGAGGACTACGAGACGGCGTACCGCGACTTCCGCTGGCCGGTGCTCGAGAGGTTCAACTACGCCACCGACTGGGTCGACGTGCTCGCGGCCGAGCAACCCCGGGCGACCGCCCTGTGGATCGTCGAGGAGGACGGCTCGGACACGAAGCTGACGTTCGCCGAGGTGGCGGACCTGTCGCGGCGGTTCGCGGGTTTCCTGCGCCAGCACGGCGTCGAGCCGGGACAGCGGGTGCTGCTGCTGCTGGGGAACGTGGCACCGCTCTGGATCGCCATGCTCGGCTGCATCCGGCTCGGCGCGGTGATGATCCCGGCCACCACCTTGCTGACGGCCGACGACCTCACCGACCGGCTGCAACGCGGCCAGGTCCGCGCCGTCGTCGCCAGTGCAGTCGACACCGCGAAGTTCGGGCCGGACACCGAGCCGCTGGTGCGGGTCAGTGTCGGGGCCGCGGACGGGTGGCTGTCGTACGACGACGCCATCGCCGACGACATCGAGCCACTGGCGGGCGGCGACACCAGTGCCGAAGACACCCTGCTGCTGTACTTCACTTCCGGGACGACGGCGCACCCGAAGCTGGTCGAGCACACACAGACGTCGTACCCGGTAGGGCACCTCTCGACGATGTACTGGATCGGTCTCCAGCCGGGCGACCTGCACCTCAACATCTCGTCCCCCGGCTGGGCCAAGCACGCGTGGTCGTGTTTCTTCGCGCCGTGGAACGCCGGCGCCACCATCGTGATCCACAACTTCACCCGGTTCGACGCAGGCGCACTGCTGGACATGCTCGAGCGCGTCGGGGTCACGACGTTCTGTGCTCCGCCGACCGTCTGGCGGATGATCACACAGGCGCCTTTGGGTGGACACCAGTTCGCACTGCGGGAGGTGGTCGGTGCCGGGGAGCCGCTCAACCCCGAGGTCATCGAGCAGATCCGGCGCGGCTGGGGACTGACGGTGAGAGACGGCTTCGGCCAGACCGAGACCACCGCGCAGGTCGGCAACCCGCCCGGCCAGCCGCTCAAGCTCGGCTCGATGGGGCGTCCGCTGCCCGGTTACACCGTGGCGCTCGTCGACCCTGTCAGCGGCGAGGTCGGCACCGACGGTGAGATCTGCCTCGAGCTGGCTCGCCCGCCGCTCGGTCTGATGCGCGGCTACCGCGACGACCCCCAGCAGACGGCCGAGGTGATGCGCCAGGGGTTCTACCACACCGGAGACGTCGCCTCGCTCGACGCGGATGGGTTCATCACCTACGTCGGGAGGTCCGACGACGTTTTCAAGGCCAGCGACTACCGGATCAGCCCGTTCGAGCTGGAGAACGTGCTGATCGAGCACCCGGCGGTTGCCGAGGCCGCGGTCGTGCCGTCCCCAGACCCGGTCCGGCTGGCCGTCCCCAAGGCGTTCGTGACTCTCGCGGCGGGTCACACACCGACCGCCGAGACCGCCCGCGACATCCTGCGCTTCGCCCGCGAGCACCTGGCGCCGTACAAGCGGATCCGCCGGATCGAGTTCACCGAGCTCCCGAAGACGATCTCGGGCAAGATCCGCCGGGTCGAGCTACGCGTCGGTGAGCAGGAGATGAGCGTGTCCGGTTCACGGTCGGAGTCCTCGTTCAGCGAGGACGACTTCCCCGACCTGACTGCCTGACGGGCTGGGGATGTTCGAGGGGTTCAGGATCGAGGGCGTCGACGTCGGCGACGTCGAGCTCCACGTCCGTCACGGTGGGACCGGGCCTTCCGTGCTGCTCTTGCACGGCCATCCCCGCACAGGCGCCACCTGGCATCGGGTGGCGGCCCGGCTGGTCGACGCCGGGCTGACCGTGGTCGTGCCCGACCTCCGCGGCTACGGACGCTCGTCCAAGCCGGTGACCACCGCCGACCACACGCCGTACTCGAAACGCACGATGGCAGCGGACATGCTTCGCCTGATGACGTACCTCGGCCACGAGACGTTCATGGTCGCCGGCCACGACCGCGGCAGCTACGTCGCCTTCCGGCTCGCGATGGACCACCCGCAGGCCGTCACACGGCTGGCGTTGCTCGACAGCGTGCCGATCCTCGAAGCGCTCGAACGCTGCGACGAGCAGTTTGCCCGCCTGTGGTGGCACTGGTTCTTCTTCGCCCAGCCCGAAACGCCCGAGCGGGTCATCAACGCCGATCCTGAAGCCTGGTACCGGGCCTCACCTGAGTCGATGGGCGAGGAGGCGTACGCCGAGTTCAGGGCGGCCACCCGCGACCCGCAGACCGTGCACGCCATGCTCGAGGACTACCGAGCCGGCTTGGGCGTCGACCGCCAGCACGACCGACAAGACCGTGACGAGGGACGCCGGATCGACTG
>JACCVA010000366.1 GCA_013698435.1 Nocardioidaceae bacterium
GGGCCAGTTCGACGAAGTCGCCGAGCGTCCCGAGGCGCGGGTCGACTCCGTAGTAGTCCGACACGTCATAGCCGTTGTCGCGGTGCGGGGTGGGATGGACCGGGTTGAGCCACAGGCAGGTCACCCCCAGCCGCGAGAGGTAGTCCAGCCGGCTGATCAGCCCGCGCAGGTCGCCGTACCCGTCGCCGTCTGAGTCCTGGAAGGAGTCGACATCGAGACAGTAGATGACCGCTTCCTTGTACCAGCGCTCCGTCATCGTGGAACCCTCTTCCAGCTGATCCGCTCCCGGCAGTGCCGCTATCGGTTTCCCAACGTAACGTCGTCGGCCACACCGTGCTCGACCGCCACGGCGCGCCACGCCCCGGATGCTCTGGCACAGGCTGCCCGCTGAGCGTGTGCCGGCACCTCCGCGTACGCGCCGGCGCCACCGTCACTACTTCGAGAACGCCCGCTCGAAGTCGGCAGCCATGTCCGGGCTCCACCGGCCGGTGAAACCACACGAGTTCACCGTCTTGTTCTCGCTCGCTGTGACGAGGTAGCGCTCACCGTCGGCGAACTCGACGACGCCGGAAAGCGAGGTCGACTTTCCGTCCACGGTTGAAAGCTCCACTGTTTTGGTCTCACCGCCCCGGTACCAGGTGTCCACCTCCAGCAAGACGCGGTCCTCGTCGACCTCGACAGCCGTGCCGGCAAAGGCGGTGGGCATGTCGGCCAGGATGTCGACCGAGTACTGAACGCACGACGTCATGACGTCCGCTCGGGGCAGCGACAGCTCCATGGAAGGGCCGCCGGCGGCAGTCGTGGGGTGGTCGTCGTTGCCGGTCACGACGGCGTACGTGCCGACGCCGAGGATGGCGACCGCCGCCGCTGCAGCCACACCGGGCAGCCAGCCCGGTCGGCGGGTGCCGTCGTGGGTCGGGGTCGCGTTCATGGTTGCCTCCGTCAGGTCCGAGATGGTGGAGTCAGCCGGTTGGTAGCTGTTTGCCGACCTCGCCGGGTCGGCGGCGCGCAGTCGGCGTTCGAGCTCATCGGTCATGGGCTGCTCCTTCCTTGTACCTGCTTGTGTCCGGAGGTGGGTGGAGGCTTTCGGGTGCTTGTCTCGGCCAGTACATCGGCGAGCCGCTTCTTTGCCCGGTGCAGGCGGATGCTCACCGCGTTGGACGTGGTGTGCAGGACGACTGCGATCTCTGCCGGCGCCAGGTCCTCCCACGCCCAGAGCCTGAGCAGCTCGCGGTCGTCGGCCGGGAGCTGAGCCAGGGCGCGGTGCAAAGCGGGGTCGGGCGCGTCGGGGACCGCAGCCTCGACCTGTGGTGGGGGGTCCATCCGGGCGATCCGGGTCAGCAGCCCTCGCTGTCGACGGGCCGAACGCTCGGCGTTGGCCAGGCAGTTGCGTGCGACGGCGTAGCACCACGGCAGCTCGGCGCCCACAGGCACGTCGTCGAGTCGACGCCAGATCACCAGGAAGGCATCGGCGACGACGTCTTGCGCGGTCTCGGCGTCCGTACGGCGAGCGGCATACTGACGCAGCGGCTCGCCGACGGCCTCGATGACCCGCTCGAAACACGCGCGCCGTGTCTGCGACATGGTGCTCACGATGTCATCTGTCCGGCACGGGGCACGACCTTTCGTCAACGCCGCGTTCGGGGCAGGAGAGGCGTCACTGATCCGTAGGCGTTGAGAGGTGCGCGGCCGCGTCGGTGTGGCTGCGACCTCCTGGGGCGGCAGCAGCGTTGCGGCGGTTATGACGACTGTGGACGGTGGCAAGGTGAGATGGGAGGTCGCGGTGACTGAGTTCGATCTGGCGGTCGTGGCGGCGGCTGCCGAAGCCGAGCTGCGTGCCGCCGGGACGCCCGAGCGCGCAGAGCACGAGAAGGCGTACCTCAAGAGCGCCGTCGAGCATGCCGGAACCCCGGTGCCTGTCATCCGTCAGCTCGCCAAGCGCATTCGGCGCGAACATGGTGGCCTGGACGCGGCGGTCACGTTCACGCTTGCCACTGAGCTGTGGGCGGGGCCCTTGCACGAGCGGCGCATGCTGGCGGTCGTCCTGCTCGGATCGGGGGCCGACACCATGGTGCCTTCGGACCTCATCCGACTCGAGCCGCTGCTGCGTGACTCGCGCACGTGGGCGCTCGTGGACGGGCTCGCCGGCGATGTCGCCGCGACGATCGTGCTGCACCACGCGACCGACTCGACGGTCGACGAGGTGTTGCGGCGCTGGGGATGCGACGACGACTTCTGGGTACGCCGCGCATCGCTGCTTGCCCACCTGAAGTCCCTCGGCAGCAAAGGAGACTTCGAAGGCTGGGAACGCTTCTGCGGGCTGGCCGACGCCATGCTCGACGAGCGGGAGTTCTTCGTTCGCAAGGCGATCGGCTGGGTGCTTCGTGAAGCCGGCAAGCACCGGCCGGAGGCTGTCGTCGACTTCGTAGCGCCCCGAGTCTCACGCATCTCTGGTGTGACGATCCGCGAGGCGGTGCGCTACCTCGGTCCCGTCGACAGGGACGCGCTCATGTCGGCCTACCGCAACAGTTGAAGCGGGTCGGGAAAGGGTCGCCCAGGCAATGTCGAAGTGGAGCCCGTGACTCGACCCGCTGAGCCGTTGTCCACGAGGGAAATTGAGCGGTGCGCTAGGAGCGAGCGGCCTCGTCGAGGTCGACGTAGAGGGCCAGGTGGTCGGACAGTGGCAGCTCGACCGCCTCACCTGAGACCGTGCTGGACAGGCCGCGCGCGAGGATGTGGTCGATCTGCCGATCGGGCGCCCCGGCCGGGAACGTCAGCTGCGTGGCCAACGGCTGCATGCCCGTCACCCGGCGCGCCAGCGCAGGCTGCATGTTGAAGTCGCCCATCGCGATCGCCGGCCCGGCGTACCTCGACACGGCACGCACCAACCGCCGTAGCTGCACGACGTTGCAACCGCGCAGAAACGACAGGTGCGTCGTTGCCACCAGCACGTCGCCGCGGGGCGTCGAAACCGTTGCCATCACCGCGACCCGCGCCTCGTCGTGCACCACGTCGGGCCGCAGCCCACCGTGCCAGAGCGGCACCGGCACGCGCAGCGGGGGCAGCCGCAGCACCTGCCAGCCGAGCACGGGATAGCGCGACAGCAGCGCGATGCCGTACGCCGACGTGCCGGGCTGCTCGTCGCCGGTGGCCGCCCCCCAGGTCATCCCCGGCGTACCGGACAAGGCTGCGACGAAGCGGTGCGCGGTCGCACCCATCGCCTCGGCAGCGACGCTGGTCAGCTCGGCGCCGAGCGAGCGGGGCTGGTCGCGGTCGACCTCCTGCAGCGCGAGCACGTCGGCGTCCAGCGTGCGGATCGCAGCGGCAAAGCGCTCGACGTCGACGCGGCCGTCCGCCGGCGACCGTCCATGCAGGATGTTCAAGGTGGCAACACGCACCCGCACAGTCTGCCGTGGCCGGCGACGTGCCGAGTCCGGTGCGACCCACGGCAAGGGCCCTACGATCTTGTCGACTTCGTCGTGGCCGAGGCGGACGCCGAGCAGGCCGACGGTGTGCTGTCGAAGGCCGGGCTCCGCGTCGAACATCCGCCGGAGGACTGGCTGTTCAAGGTGTACACAGACGACGCGATGGTCGACATCTTGTTCCGCATCGGCGGCGTGCCCGTCGAGTCACCGCTGCTCGAACGTGCCAGCGAGGTGGAGGTCCTCTCGATCCGGATGCCGGTGCTGGCGGCGACCGACGTGCTGTCGGCAAAGCTGGCGGCGATGGACGAGCACGCCTGCGACCTCGCGTCGATCATCGCGGTCGCCCGGGCGGTGCGCGAGCAGGTCGAGTGGGAGCGGCTGCGTACCGAGGTGGCAGACAACGACTTCGCCGCCGCAGCGTTGTTCCTCCTCGACCCGCTCGGCATCACGGGCGCTACCGAAGGCTGACGCCGCTCACCGTCCGGACCGCGGAAAGCAACGTCGGCGCGTTCCGGCAAACTGGCGGCATGACCTACCTCCCCGCCGACGACCGATACGACTCCATGCCCTACCGCCGGACCGGAAGCAGCGGCCTGAGGCTGCCCGCGCTGTCGCTCGGCCTGTGGCAGAACTTCGGTGACGACCGCCCGCTC
>JACCVA010000381.1 GCA_013698435.1 Nocardioidaceae bacterium
AGCACCTCGACGTTGAGGCACAGCGACTGCATCTCCTTGACGAGCACCTTGAACGACTCGGGGATGCCTGGCTCCGGGATGTTCTCGCCCTTGACGATGGCCTCGTAGACCTTGACGCGGCCGAGGATGTCGTCGGACTTGATGGTCAGCAGCTCCTGCAAGGCATAAGCGGCGCCGTACGCTTCCAGCGCCCACACCTCCATCTCGCCGAAGCGCTGGCCACCGAACTGAGCCTTACCGCCGAGCGGCTGCTGTGTGATCATCGAGTAGGGACCCGTGGAGCGGGCGTGGATCTTGTCGTCGACCAGGTGGTTGAGCTTGATGATGTAGGTGTAGCCGACCGAGACCGGCGCCGGGAACGGCTCGCCGGTGCGTCCGTCGAACAGCAACGCCTTGCCGTCACCCTTGACCATCCGCTCGCCGTCACGGTTGGGACGGGTCGAGGCCAGCAGGCCGGAGATCTCGTCCTCCCGTGCACCGTCGAAGACCGGCGTCGCAACGTTGGTGTTGGGAGCACCTTCGCTTACACCGATGCTCTCGAGTCGCTGCTTCCACTCGGCATCCTGACCCTCGACGACCCAGCCGTTCTTCGCGACCCACCCGAGGTGGGTCTCGAGGATCTGACCGATGTTCATGCGGCCAGGTACGCCGAGCGGGTTCAAGATGATGTCGACCGGGGTGCCGTCCTCCAGGAACGGCATGTCCTCAGCAGGCAGGATCTTCGAGATGACGCCCTTGTTGCCATGTCGTCCGGCGAGCTTGTCACCGTCGGAGATCTTGCGCTTCTGTGCGACGTAGACCCGGATGAGCTGGTTGACACCCGGGGGAAGCTCGTCTTCTTCCTCGCGGTCGAAGACACGGACGCCGATCACGATGCCGCTCTCGCCGTGCTTGACCTTGAGCGAGGTGTCGCGCACCTCGCGCGCCTTCTCGCCGAAGATCGCACGAAGCAGTCGCTCCTCAGGAGTCAGCTCGGTCTCTCCCTTCGGCGTGACCTTGCCGACCAGCACGTCGCCGGGCACGACCTCGGCGCCGATGCGGATGATGCCGCGCTCGTCGAGGTCGGCCAGCATCTCGTCTGAGACGTTGGGGATGTCGCGGGTGATCTCCTCGGGTCCGAGCTTGGTGTCACGGGCGTCGACCTCGTGCTCCTCGATGTGGATCGAGGTGAGGACGTCTTCTTGCACCAGACGCTGGCTGAGGATAATCGCGTCCTCGTAGTTGTGACCTTCCCAAGGCATGTACGCGACCAGCAGGTTGCGTCCGAGCGCCATCTCGGCCAAGTCGGTGCTTGGTCCGTCGGCAATCGGCCAGCCGGCCTCGACCCGGTCACCTTCGGCCACGGTCGGCCGCTGGTTGACGCAGGTGCCCTGATTGGAGCGGCGGAACTTGGCGAGGCGGTAGGTCTCGTAGTGCCCACCGTCTTCCATGATCTCGATGGAGTCAGCAGACACCTCGTTGACCACGCCGCTGTTCTTGGCCACCAGCACGTCACCGGCGTCGACGGCTGCGCGGTACTCCATGCCGGTCCCCACGAGCGGGGCCTCGGCACGGATGAGCGGCACGGCCTGTCGCTGCATGTTCGAGCCCATCAGGGCACGGTTGGCGTCGTCGTGCTCGAGGAACGGGATCAGTGCGGTGGCGACGGACACCATCTGGCGAGGTGACACGTCCATGTAGTCGACTTCGCTGCCAGGCAGGTAGTCGACCTCACCGCGGCGCTCACGGACCAGCACCCGGTCCTCCGCGAACGTGTTCGCGTCGGTCAGCGGTGCGTTTGCCTGGGCGATGACGACGCGGTCCTCTTCGTCGGCCGTCAGGTAATCGACCTGGGTCGTGACGACCCCGTCGACGACCTTGCGGTACGGCGTCTCGACGAAACCGAACGCGTTCACGCGTCCGAAGGTCGCCAACGAGCCGATCAGGCCGATGTTAGGACCCTCAGGCGTCTCGATCGGACACATCCGGCCGTAGTGAGACGGGTGCACGTCGCGGACCTCGAAGCCGGCCCGCTCACGCGACAGTCCACCAGGACCCAGCGCCGACAGCCGCCGCTTGTGCGTCAGCCCTGCGAGCGGGTTGATCTGGTCCATGAACTGGCTGAGCTGTGACGTTCCGAAGAACTCCTTGAGCGCAGCCACTACCGGGCGGATGTTGATCAGGGTCTGCGGTGTGATCGCCTCGACGTCCTGCGTCGTCATCCGCTCGCGCACGACCCGCTCCATCCGGGCGAGCCCGGTACGGAGCTGGTTCTGGATCAGCTCTCCGACGGTACGCAGCCGGCGGTTGCCGAAGTGGTCGATGTCGTCAGCCTCGACGACGACCGGGCCGCGCGGTGACTGCATCTCCTCACGCCCGTCGTGCAGCGCCACGATGTAGCGGATGGCCGCGACGATGTCGTCGACGGTCAGCGTCTGTGCGTCGAACGCCTCATCCTGACCGAGCTTCTTGTTGATCTTGTAGCGACCAACCTTGGCGAGGTCATAGCGCTTGGGGTTGAAGTAGTAGTTCTCGAGCAGCGTCTGTGCAGCTTCGCGGGTCGGCGGTTCGCCCGGACGCAGCTTGCGGTAGATGTCGAGCAACGCGTCGTCCTGGCCGGACGTGTGGTCCTTCTCCAGGGTCAGCCGGATCGACTCGAACTCGCCGAACTCCTCCAGGATCTGCGCCTCGGTCCAGCCGAGCGCCTTGAGCAGGACGGTGACGTTTTGCTTGCGCTTGCGGTCGAGGCGTACGCCGACCATGTCGCGCTTGTCGATCTCGAACTCGAGCCACGCGCCACGCGACGGGATCATCTTCGCGGTGAAGATGTCCTTGTCGGAGGTCTTGTCGATGCTGCGCTCGAAGTAGACGCCGGGCGAGCGCACGAGCTGGGAGACGACGACACGCTCGGTGCCGTTGACGA
>JACCVA010000408.1 GCA_013698435.1 Nocardioidaceae bacterium
CCGACGGGCGCGATGATGGCGACCGCTGCTGGTACGACGGCACCGACGGCGGTCAGCACCGCCGGGATTGCCAGCAGGGCAGGCTGGTAGCAGGATTCGCAGCCCGACTGCTACCACCGTGATGCCCCCTGCACCGCTCGAGAGGACCCGGAATGACCCGCCCTACCGGCCGCCACTTCCTGCAGATCCCCGGACCGACCAACATGCCCGACGAGGTGCTGCGGGCGATCGCCGCGCCGACGATCGATCACCGCGGGCTGGACTTCGCCCGGCTCGGTAAAGAGGTGCTCGAGGCACTCAGACCGGTCTTGGCCACGACGCAGCCGGTGGTGGTGTGCCCGAGCCCCGGGACGAGCGCCTGGGAGGCGGCGCTGGTCAACACGTCGGCGACGACGGTGGGATCGCTTTGAGACCGGGCACTTCGCTGTCGGGCGTACAGATGGGCTTGCGACTGGCCGGCGTACCGATCGATCCCACCGGCGTCGAGGCGGCACTCGCCGTGCTGGAGAAGGAATGACGGCAGTCGAGGCGTCCCCGCCGCGCGGAGCGGCAGCCGGCGACGAGCGGGGCGTCGAGCTGGAGCAGCTCTTGATGCGTGACCTCGAAGGGGAGGTCGCCTTCGACGACTACAGCCGCCACCTGTTCTCCCGCGACGCGAGCATGTACGCCATCCGCCCCGTCGGCGTCGCCTTCCCCCGCGATGCCGACGACGTGGCCGCCGCAGTGACCGCGGCTGCCTCGCTCGGTGTCCCCGTCGTCCCACGCGGGGCCGGAACCAGCCTCGCCGGCCAGACGGTCGGGGACGGTCTGGTGCTCGACATGTCGCGGCACATGGGCCGCATCCACTGGATCGACCCCGACGCGCGCACCGCTCTCGTCGAGGTCGGCGTTGTGCAGGACGACCTCAACGTCGCGGCCGCGACGCACGGGCTGATGTTCGGGCCAGACACCTCGACCAGCAACCGCGCCACGATCGGCGGGATGGCGGGCAACAACTCCGCGGGCAGTGGAAGCGTGCGCTACGGCATGACGATCGACCACATCCGCAGCCTCGACGTCGTGCTTTCCGACGGGTCACGGGCGCTGTTCGAGCCGGTCGACCAGACCGAGCGCGAGCGGCGGGCGGCACAGCAGACGCTGGAGGGGCGGATCTACCGCGGCCTGCCCGAGATCGTCGACCGGCACGCGCGCGCCATCGCCGAGGACTTCCCTGCCTTCTGGCGGCGCGCCGGTGGCTACCGGCTGGACCGGCTCGCCGACGACACGGCTTTCGACCTGGCGAAGTTCGTGGTCGGTTCCGAGGGCACCCTGGCCGTTGCCACGCAGGCGCTCGTCGACCTGGTGCCCAAACCGGCGCGCACCGTGTTCGCCGTCGGCCACTTCACCTCCGTGCCGGCAGCGATCGCCGCGACCGGCGACGCGTTGGAGTGCGGCCCGGCCCAGGTCGAGATGATGGACAAGACCATTCTCGATCTGTCGCGACGAAAGATCGAGTACGCCGACCTCGGCAAGAGCCTCGAGGGCGACCCGGCGGCTCTGCTGTTCGTGTCGTTCACCGGTGACGACGAGGCAGAGCTGGTGGCCAACCTCGAGCGGCTCGATGCCCTGTGGCGCAAGAACGGACACGGCTACCACACGCTTCGTGCCGTCACTCCCGCCCAGCAGTCGGCGCTGCTCAAGGTGCGCAAGTCGAGCCTCGGCCTGCTGATGGCGTCCTCGGTCGGCACGTTGCGTCCGCTCGCGTTCGTCGAGGACACCGCCGTCGACCCGACCCACCTGGCGGAGTACACCGCGCGCTTCAAGACGCTGCTGGACGGCCACGGTCTGAGCGCCGGCTTCTACGGTCACGCCTCGGTCGGCTGCCTGCACGTGCGACCGTTCGTCGATGTCACCGATCCGGCGCAGGTCGCGACGATGCGTGCGGTCGCGATCGAGGTGAAGGACCTGGTGGCTGAGTACGGCGGCGCAAACTCCAGCGAGCACGGTGACGGCCTGGTCCGCAGCGAGTTCAACCGCAGCATCTTCGGCGACGACCTCTACGAGGGAATGCGTGAGGTCAAGCGCCTCTTCGACCCCGACAACGTGCTGAACCCGGGGAAGATCGTCGATGCGCCCACGATGACCGACAACCTGCGCGACCCGGCGCTGCCGCC
>JACCVA010000411.1 GCA_013698435.1 Nocardioidaceae bacterium
GACTGCGAGTACGTCGCCTCCCGCAAGGCGCTCTGCTCGGGCGTGACCGGGCTCCCGGCCCAGCCTGGCGCGGCCACCGGCTACGAGCTCGGTGGCTTGGTGATGATCGACCTGCGCGATCGGCACCGGATCCTGCACGAGGTGCCGTTGCAGCAGTGGTCGACCGCCGGCCATGTGATCACCCGTAACCCGACCGACCTCGACGCCGACGGCAGCCACCTAACATTGTACGCAGCGCCAGACGACTCAGGTGAGGCGGCCGGGACCCAGATCCTGGTCTACGAGGCCGACGTGACGCCGCTGAGCTGACATCGAGTTGGTCACTGGCGCGCGTCCGCGACACGTGAGGCGTGAACTACGCGACCGGCTACGACGTCGGCTGGCTGTCGCGCCTGGAACGCCAGTCGTTCGGCTGCCGGGGCGGGCCTGAATCCACTCAGCCTGGAGATGTTCTCTCCAGCGAGCACGCGATAGGGAGAGTGCATGCAGCGCTCTGTTTGCCGGTCTTGCCCGACCGATCACGCCGAGTCTAGGTCGGGTCGCCCGGCAACAGGCCGACGAGGATGCGGTGGAGTTCGTTGACCGCTTGTGGGACGACGGTCCTGCGCCGCACGAAGGACGTTCTGCGCAGCCCGAGGTCCTGGGCGCTAGGACGCGCTTCGACAGCAAAGCGGGTGTCCACGGCGGCTTGGGTGGTGAGGGTGTAGGCCAGCCCTTCGGCGACGAGTCCGTGAATCATGTTCAAGTCGTCGGTGCGCATCAGCACGTTCGGCTCGAAGCCGACCGAGTGGCAAGCGCGGCGCAGGACGCGATCTGAGGTTTCGTTCTCGTCGCGGCTGCAGATCCAGTCCGCGTCGGCGAGGTCGGTCAGGTCGATCTCGGGGAGGGCCGCGGAGGGGCTTTCGCGAGCGACGAGCACCTGGAATTGTTCTTCGAGGAGCACGGTGAGCTCGAGGTCGGGGGTGGCGAAGGCGGGGTCGTCGGCAGAGTCGTAGATCAGGCCGGCATGGAGCTCTCCAGCGTGCAGGAGCTCGACGACGTCGGTGGGTTCGGCTTCGAGGACCTCGACCTGCACCTGCATCTGCGTTCTCAGCTCGCGGATGGCCCGCGGCAGCAGCTGCGACCCGATCGAGGCGAACGTGCCGACACGGATGGTGGTCAGCCCGAGGTCGCGTTGCGTGATCACCAGCCGCTCGGCCTGGTCCAGGCGCACCAGGATCTCCTCGGCCGCGACGACGAACACCCCGCCCAGCGGGGTGAGCCGAGCACCGCGGCGATCCCGCTCGACGAGCTGAACCTTGAAGTGCCGTTCCAACGACGCGAGATGATGAGCAATGGTCGGCACGCCGTAGCCCAGCGACTGCGCGGCGGCGGTTAGCGATCCGTTGTCCCGAATCGCGACGAGAACGCGGAGCTGCTGCGGCTGGATCACATCCTAGATCCTATGAGACGTTCTCTGATTTCCTGCTATTCCTTCGAAAGTCGGTCATCACTACCTTCAGTGCCCATGACCGACACCGAGGTGGCCAGCGCCGAGTTGACCCGCGCCGAAGCACGCGTCCTTGACGTCATCGACGAGCATGCCCTCGTCGACAAGCTCGTGACAATGATCCGCGTCCCAAGCATGACCGGCAACGATGCCGAGTCCGACCTGCAGCACTGGCACGCCGCCCAGCTCGCGGCACTCGGGTTCGACGTCGACACCTGGAAGCTCGACCTTGGCAACCTGGCCGCCCACCCGGACCACCCGGGCACCGAGGCACCCCGGGTCGAGGGATACGGCGTCGTCGGCGTCTTGGGACCAGTGGGCATTCCCGCCCTGGTCCTGCAAGGCCACGTCGACGTGGTCCCAACCGGCGACCTCGACCAGTGGGACGATCGAAACCCCTGGAGCGGCGCGATCAGGCACAACGCCGTTCACGGCCGTGGCGCGTGTGACATGAAGGCCGGCTTGGCAGCCAACCTGGCCATCGCCC
This sequence comes from Nocardioidaceae bacterium, assembly GCA_013698435.1. Lineage (GTDB taxonomy): Bacteria > Actinomycetota > Actinomycetes > Propionibacteriales > Nocardioidaceae > JACDHG01. The sequence continues at coordinate 1,977 of JACCVA010000411.1, forward strand.
ACGCACTCGTCGTCTCCGGCGTGAAACTGGAGCGACCGTTCGCGCTGCACGCGGTTATCAGTGAAGAGGACGGCGGGCTCGGCGCCTTCGCGACCATGCTGCGCGGACACCGCGGCGAGGCAGCCGTGATCACCGAGCCCACCAGTGGCAA
>JACCVA010000419.1 GCA_013698435.1 Nocardioidaceae bacterium
CCGCGCCGACCACGATCGCGGCCTGGATCATCTGCGCCGTCGAGTCGGCGATGTCGTGGAAGATCAAGGTGGCGGTGATCAGCTGCATCAGCAGCGCTCCGGCGACCGTGCCGAGGATGCGCACCTGTCCACCCGACAGTGGTGTCCCGCCGATCACGACCGCGGTGATGGCTGACAGCTCCATCAACAACCCCAGCTTGGTGGGATCGCTCGCTTGAGACCTCGCGGCGAGCAGTACGCCTGCGACGGCAGCCAACAGTCCGCAGATGATGTAGGTGAGGATCAGCACGCGCCTGACCGGGATGCCGGCCAGCGCCGCCGCTCGCTTGTTGCCACCGACCGCGACGAGCTGACGGCCATACGTCGTCTTGCGCACCACGAAGGCGACGACGACGGCCAGCACGAACGCGATCAGAACCGTGTAGGGCAGCTTCCCGATGCCTCCCGTGCCCAAAGCGATGATGTCGGGCTCGCGGATCGTCTTGATCTCACCACCGACCAGGTTGGCCAGACCGCGGCCGGCCACCATGATGCCGAGCGTTGCGACGATGGGCTGTACGCCGACGTGTGCGACGAGGACGCCGGCGATGAGGCCGGTCGCCACGCCGCAGGCCAGCCCGAGCGCCAGCGCACCCGGTGCGCCGTAGCCGAGGTAGAGAGGGAAGACGGCGGCGGCCAGCGCCATCACGGCTCCCACCGACAAGTCGATGCCTTCGGTGCCGATCACGAGCGCCATCCCGAGCGCGACGATGAGCACAGGAGCGACTTGAGTCAGCTGCAGCAGCAGCACACGCTCGCTGGCGATGTTGTCGGTGAAGATCAGGTTGAAGATGATCAGGGCTACCAAGGCGACGTAGACGCCCTGCCGTCTGACCAGGTCGGCGTACTCGCCGCGCGTCCTGGTGGGCGCTGCGTTCCCGTCCCGGGAAGGTTCGTGGTCGTCTGCTCGGTCGGCATTCACTGTCGCAGTCCCGGCCATCGGCTCACTCACCTCCCTTGTTCGCCGCGTCATTGGTATCCGTGGAACCGGCATCGGTCTGCGACAGCTCGTCGGCGGATCCGGTGCCACCGGCGAGCGCGGCAAGGAGCTTCGAGTTGCTCACGTCGGTGCCGGAGAGCTCCTGCACGACGTGCCCGTCGCGCAGGACCACCACCTTGTCGGCACCTTCGACGAGCTCGTCCATCTCGCTCGAGATGAGAACGACTGCAAGGCCCTTCTCCGCAAGCTCGTCGATGAGGCCTTGCACCTCGCTCTTGGCCCCGACGTCGATACCGCGTGTGGGCTCGTCAAGCAGGAACACGGAGGGTTCCGTGCACAGCCAGCGCGCCAGCAGTACCTTCTGCTGGTTGCCGCCGGAGAGGCGGCTCACCAGCTGGCGGGGGCTGGACGCCTTGATCTGCAGCCGTCGCATGAACGTCTCGACGACCGCGTCGATCTTGGCCTCCGACACGATGCCCAGCCGCGACATCCGCGGCAGAACGGCGAGTGCGATGTTGTCGCGCACGGAGAGCTCCGGCACGATCCCCTCGGCCTTGCGGTCTTCGCCCAGCAAAGCGATCCCGGCCCTCAACGCGCCGGTGACGGAGTTGGACTTCACCGGCGTCCCGTTGACCGACACCTCACCGTGCTGCGTCGGCAGCGCGCCATAGATCGCCTTGACTGTCTCACTGCGACCGGCACCCAGCAGCCCACCCAGCCCGACGACCTCACCGGGTCGTACGTCGAGGTCGATCGAGCTCAAGGTGTTGCGGACGTCGATGCCGCGCACCTTCAGCGCTGGCTCGCGGCCTTGCAGGTGGGAGTCACCGAACTCGGTTGCGCCGCCACGCTGGACCTCGTCGACCGAGCGGCCCAGCATGTGTGAGACAAGCTGCAGCCGTGTCAGGTCGGCCATCGGACCGTCGTGGACGCTCTCGCCGTCGCGAAGCACGGTGACCCGGTCGCACAGCTCCCACAGCTCGTCGAGCCGGTGGGAGACGAAGGCGAGCCCGACCCCGTCGTCGCGCAGCTCACGGGCCACCCGGAACAAGGTGGCGACCTCGCGGCTCTCGAGCGACGACGTGGGCTCGTCCATGATGACGACGCGGCTCTTGGTCGAGACGGCACGAGCAAGAGCAACCATCTGTTGCGCGCCCAGTCCGAGGCGGCCGAGGTCCTGGGTGACGTCGGTCTGAATCTGCAGCCGCTCGCACAGTGCTGCGGCCTGCTCGTTCATGGCGGCCACGTCGACGAGACCGAATCGTCCTCGGGGTTCGCGGCCGAGGAAGATGTTGCGAGCGACCGACAGCAGCGGGACGAGGTTGACCTCCTGGTAGATGGTGGAGATGCCCTGCTGCTGCGCATGGGCGGGGCTGTCGAACCGGATGTGGTCGCCGGCGTACAGCAGCTCACCGCCGTCGGGCGCGTAGACGCCGGTCAGCACCTTGATCAGCGTCGACTTGCCGGCGCCGTTCTCGCCCACGAGGGCGTGCACCTCGCCAGCAGCCAGGCTGAAGTCGACACCGCGCAGCGCGTGCACGCCACCGAACGACTTGGTGACCGCGCGGGTCTGCAGGACCGGGCCGGCAAGGGTTGCCGACGGGGAGGTCTCTGCAGTGGCGGTCATGCAACGCTCCAGGGTCGGGTGCGGCGCACGCAGGCGTCGGTAGCGGTGGTCGTCGGTAGTGGTCGTCATTGTGCCGCCTCGGCGGCACTTTTGTGGAGCGCCCGCGGGCGAGGGCTAGGGCCTCACCCGCGGGCGGTTGTCACGCTCAGAACGCGTTCGGCAGCTCCGACTCAGCGTTGTCCGGCGTGTATTCCTTGTCCTCGATGATGACGTCCTCGGCAATCGCCTCACCGTTGTAGAACTTCTGTGCGGTCTCGAACGCGAGCGGTCCGAACCGAGGGTTGGACTCGATGACGCCGTTGTACTTGCCGTCGGCGAGTAGCTGGACGGCGTCCCGCGTCCCGTCGA
>JACCVA010000321.1 GCA_013698435.1 Nocardioidaceae bacterium
CCGTCGTCGGCATGGACGTCGTGGAAGTGTCGCCGCCGTACGACCACGCCGAGATCACGTCCTTCTTGGCCAACCGCGTCGTGCTGGAGGCATTGTCGGGGATGGCGGTGCGAAAACGCGGCGGCCTCGACCACGACCCGGCGGGTCCGCTACTGCACGGCCGGTGACCCCAGACCGACTTGTCAGCACGGCTTCAGCGCGCGGGTGTCCACTGGACCCTGACAAGTCGGCTCGACACGACGTCAGTTGCGTGCCTAGAGTCGGGGCATGCACTTTCCACGCGACCAGAGTTAGGTACGTGCGCGCGGCTTCCGGCTGCGCTTCGTCGCCTACTACGCCTCGCGGGACCTGGTCCCGCTCTACAGCGTCTACTCCCTGCTGTTCAGGGACAACGGCGTCCCTGTCGCTGAGCTGTCCAGCCTCTTCATCGTCTGGTCGTTGAGTTCCTTCCTCTTCGAGGTTCCGTCGGGTGCATGGGCCGACACCTGCAACCGTCGCACTCTCCTCGTGGCCAGTGCATTGGTGTACGCCGCCGGGTTCAGCAGCTGGATGGTGGCGCCGACGTATGCCGGTTTCGCGACCGGCTTCGTGTTCTGGGGTCTCAGCAGCGCGATGATGTCGGGCACGTTCGAGTCGTTGCTTTACGACGAGCTCACGGAGGTCGAGGCAGCAAGCGAGTTCGCCGGCCTCCTCGGGCGGTGCCAGGCGGTGGCATTGGTGGCCAACCTGGTGGCGTCGGTGGCGGCGGCGCCGCTGTTCGCGCTCGGAGGCTACCCACTGGTGGGGTGGACCAGCGTCGCCATCGCGGGCGTACAGGCCCTGCTCGCGGCCACATTGCCCATCACGGGCCGACGGGGCACCGCCCCAGACGGCAAAGCCGACGACAACGAAGACGCCGTTGACGCCGTCGCCCTTGCCGCGCTGGTCGCCAGCGCCGGCCTCCTCGCCCGGTATGTCGCCATGCTTCGCAGCGGCCTGCGCGAGGCTGCCACTGCGGTCGACGTCCGGCGGATGGTTGTCGTCTCGTCGGTGCTGGTCGGTCTCACGGCGTATGACGAGTACTTCCCGCTGGTCGCCCGCGACCACGGCGTCGACACCACACAGATCGCCGTGCTGGTGGGCATCACCGTCGCCGGACAGGCCATCGGTACGGCGTTGGCGGGGCGGACAGCGACCATGACGCCGGCCATGATGGCGGTCGTGGTGGTGGGGGGCGGGGCGCTCATCTCCGGCGGGGCGCTGATCCAGCCCTGGGTCGGGTTCGTCGCGATCGGCGTCGGCTACGGGCTGCTGAACAACGCAATGATCATCAGCGAGGCTCGCCTGCAGGAGGCGATCACCGGACCGGCGCGGGCAACGGTGACGTCGGTGCACGGGTTGGCGACCGAGGTGGTCGCCGTGGCGGTGTACGCGACGTTCGCCGTCGCGGCCCAGCTGGCGTCCGTCGCGACACTGGTGGCCCTGCTGGGGCTTCCTGTCACGGCGGTCGCCGTCGGCGTACGCCGCTGGATGCCTGCGGCCCGCCCCGACCGCTGACGCCAAGACCGAGTTGTCAGGGTGGCTCCCGCGTGCAGGTGTCCACTGGACCCTGACAAGTCGGTCTCAGCGGAAGGCGCTCTCGCCTGTCACGGCTTGGCCGATGATCAGCTGATGCACCTCGGACGTGCCTTCGTAGGTGAGCACCGACTCGAGGTTGTTCGCGTGCCGGATCACCGGGTACTCGAGCGTGATCCCGTTGGCACCGAGGATCGTGCGGCACTCCCGGGCGATCTTGAGTGCCTCACGGACGTTGTTGAGCTTGCCGAGACTGACCTGCTCGTTGCAGATCTTGCCGCCGTCCTTGAGCCGGCCGAGATGCAGCGCCAGCAGCATGCCCTTGCCGAGCTCGAGCGTCATGTCGGCGATCTTCGCCTGCGTCAGCTGGTACGAGGCCAGCGACTTCTCGAACACCTGTCTGCTCTGGGCGTACGCGATCGTCGTCTCCAGGCAGTCCCGGGCGGCACCGAGCGAGCCGAACACGATCCCGAAACGCGCCTCCGACAAGCAGGACAGCGGGCCACCCAGCCCCGTCGCCCCCGGAAGCATGGCCGACTCGGGGAGCCGGACGTCGTCGAGGACCAGCTCGCTGGTTACGGAGGCCCGCAGCGACATCTTCTGCGTGAGCTCCGGCGCCGAGAACCCGGAGGTGTCGGTCGGAACCACGAAGCCGCAGATCCCGTCGTCGGTCTGCGCCCAGACGACCGCCACGTCGGCGATTGAGCCGTTGGTGATCCACATCTTGGTGCCGTTGAGCACCCAGTCGGAGCCGTCGCGCTTGGCCCGCGTGCGCATGCCGCCGGGATCGGAGCCGAAGTCCGGCTCGGTGAGGCCGAAGCAGCCGATCGCCTCGCCGGTCGCCATCCGAGGCAGCCAGGTGTCCTTGTGCTCCAGGCTGCCGAAACGGTAGATCGCATACATGGCCAGTGACCCCTGCACCGACACCAGACTGCGGATGCCCGAGTCGGCGGCCTCGAGCTCCATGCAGGCGAGCCCGTACGCCGTCGCGCTGGTGCCTGCGCAGCCGTATCCGTCGAGGTGCATGCCGAGCAGACCCAACGACCCCAGCTCCTTGGCCAGCTCACGGGCCGGGAGCTGCGCGGCCTCGAACCACTGCGCAATGTCGGGACGGATCCTGTCGTCGCAGTAGCGGCGGACCGTGTCGCGGATCGCGCGCTCCTCGTCGTCGAGGAGCGCGTCGATGCCGAACAGGTCGAGCGGTGGCGTGGGTGCGGTGCGGGTCACGGTTGCTCCTGGGGGTCGAAAACTGGAGGCAGTGGCTTCCCAAGATAGGGCAGTGGTCGCTACGGGGATCGCGGCGAGGGTCCGAGACGACACTGCCGGGGTGATCGGGACAGATGGCAACGAAATACGTTGGCGACGACGCCGTACGCTGGTGTATTCGGTGGCTCGCCACTAGTTTTACCTACGAAACAGCTTGCCCAACGCTTGCGACACAGACCACCGAAGGGGCTTGAATGACCACGCGAACACTGCAGAACCTCATCAACGGCGAGCACGTCGCCAGCGCTGACGGCGCCACCTCCACCCTGATCAACCCCTGCACCGAGGAGGAGTTCGCGCAGGCGGCAGTGTCGGGCACTGAAGATGTCGACCGCGCCATGACCGCGGCGGCCGCCGCGTATGAGACGTGGCGCGACTCGACGCCGGCCGATCGTCAGCGGGCCATGCTCAAGCTGGCCGACGCGATGGAGGCACGCGCCGACGAGTTCGTGGCCGTCGAGAGCGAGAACACTGGGAAGCCGCTCGGCTTCACCAAGACGGAGGAGTTGCCGCCGGCGATCGACCAGGTGCGCTTCTTCGCCGGGGCAGCGCGGGTGCTCGAAGGCCGTTCGGCGGGTGAGTACCTGGCCGGGCACACCTCGTACGTCAGGCGTGAGCCGATCGGCGTCGTCGCTCAGGTGACCCCCTGGAACTACCCCCTCATGATGGCGATCTGGAAGGTTGCCCCGGCGCTGGCGGCCGGCAACACCCTCGTCATCAAGCCGTCCGACACCACACCGGCCTCCACGCTGCTCCTCGGCGAGATCGCCCAAGAGTTCTTCCCGCCGGGCGTGTTCAACGTCGTCACCGGCGACCGCGAGACCGGCAGGGCGCTCATCGAGCACCCCATCCCCCAGATGGTGTCGATCACCGGGTCGGTGCGGGCCGGCATGGAGGTCGCGAGGTCGGCGGCCGCCGACCTGAAGAAGACCCACCTCGAGCTCGGCGGCAAGGCGCCTGTGGTCGTCTTCGACGACGCCGACATAGAAGCCGCTGCCGAGGCCATCGCTGGGGCCGGCTACTTCAACGCCGGCCAGGACTGCACGGCAGCGACCCGGGTGCTGGCGGGACCCGGAGTGCACGACGACTTCGTCTCCGCGCTCACCGAGCAGGCCAAGAACACCAAGACCGGCCAGCCCGACGACGACGACGTGCTCTACGGCCCGGTCAACAACGCCAACCAGCTGGAGCGGGTCAGCGGCTTCATCGAGCGACTCCCGGACCACGCCGCGCTGCAGTCGGGTGGACACCGAGTCGGCGACCGGGGCTACTTCTTCGCCCCGACGGTGGTGTCGGGCCTGAACCAGGACGACGAGGCGGTTCAGGACGAGATCTTCGGCCCGGTCATCACCGTGCAGAAGTTCAGCGACGAGGAGGAGGCGCTGCGCTGGGCCAACGGCGTCAAGTACGGGCTCGCGAGCAGCGTCTTCACCAAGGACCACGGCCGGGCGATGCGGATGGCGCGTCGTCTCGACTTCGGTTGCGTCTGGATCAACACCCACATCCCGATCGTGGCGGAGATGCCGCACGGCGGCTTCAAGCACTCCGGCTACGGCAAGGACCTCTCCATGTACGGCCTCGAGGACTACACCCGCATTAAGCACGTGATGACGGACATCTCAGTGTGAGAGTGCCCCAGGCGGCGCCTCGCGGCGTTCTCGTCGCTCGCGATAGCCCGCTATCGCTTCGCTCCTCGGCCTTGCGATGCATCCACCTGGAGCGCTCTCGCACGACATCACCCCAGGCGGCGCCTCGCGACGTCCTCCCTCGCGACAGCCGCTAGCGCTGCGCTCCTCGGCCGCTCTCACCTAACACCACCCCGCGTCGCACGGCTCGCGGATGGCCGACGTGATGCCTGCGGCTCACTGATTCGTTGAAGGGAAGTCACACGTTCATGAGGATTTTGTTGGTCGGTGCCGGCGGGGTGGGCTCGGCGTTCGCAGCGATCGCCGCCCGGCGCCACTTCTTCGAGCACATCGTCATCAGCGACTACGACGAGACGCGCGCCCAGGTCGCGGCAGCCGTCGACGACCGCTTCAGTGCGGTGCGGGTCGACGCCTCCGACGCGGGGTCGGTCGAAGCGTTGGTGCACGAGCACTCGATCACCCACGTGATGAATGCCGTCGACCCGCGCTTCGTGATGCCGATCTTCGAGGGGGCGTACGCCGGCGGAGCCGACTACCTCGACATGGCGATGAGCCTGTCGCGGCCGCACCCGGAGTCGCCGTACACGCTGCCCGGGGTCACGCTCGGCGAGGAGCAGTTCGCCGCAGCGCAGGACTGGGAGAGCGCCGGCCGGCTGGCCCTCGTCGGTATCGGTGTGGAGCCCGGACTGTCCGACGTGCTCGCCCGGTACGCCGCCGACCACCTCTTCAGCGAGATCGACGAGCTCGGCGTGCGCGACGGCGCGAGCCTCACAGTCGACGGCTACGACTTCGCTCCCTCTTTCTCCATCTGGACCACGATCGAGGAGTGCCTCAACCCGCCCGTGGTGTGGGAGAAGGACGAGCAGAACCCAGACGGTGCGTGGCGCACGACGGAGCCGTTCAGCGAGCCGGAGGTGTTCGACTTCCCCGACGGGATCGGGCCGGTCGAGTGCGTCAACGTCGAGCACGAAGAAGTGCTCCTGATGCCGCGGTGGCTCGACGCCAAACGGGTCACGTTCAAGTACGGTCTCGGTGACGAGTTCATCGACGTGCTCAAGACCTTGCACAAGCTCGGGCTCGACCGGACCGAGCCGCTGCGGGTCGGCGGTGTGGACGTCAGCCCCCGTGACGTGGTTGCTGCCGCGTTGCCCGACCCGGCGACCATCGGCGACAAGATGCATGGCAAGACGTGTGCCGGAGTCCTGGTCACAGGCCGCGGCAAGGATGGCGAGCAGTTGTCGACGTACCTCTACCACGTCGTCGACAACGACTGGTCGATGCGCGAGTACGGCCACCAGTGCGTGGTGTGGCAGACCGCGGTCAACCCGGTCATCGCGCTGGAGCTGCTCGCCAGCGGCACCTGGTCCGGGGCCGGAGTTCTCGGTCCCGAGGCCTTCGACGCCGTGCCTTTCCTCGACCTGCTGACCGAGTACGGCTCTCCCTGGTCACGCCAGGACCGCTGACCGTGAGTGCACCCCGCCCACTGTCCCTGCTCGACTTCGTCGACATCCCGCACGGACTGACGGCGTCGGAAGCGATGGCGCGGACCGTGCGAACCGCGCAGGCGGCAGACCGGCTCGGCTATCACCGGTACTGGATCTCCGAGCACCACAGCTTCGTCGGTCTGGCGAGCAGCTCCCCGGAGATCCTGATCAGCCACATCGCCGGCGCGACGTCGGCGATCAGGGTCGGTGCGGCAGGGATCATGCTGCCGAACCATGCGCCGCTGAAGGTAGCCGAGTGGTTCCGCACGCTGGAGATGCTGCACCCGGGCCGGATCGACCTCGGGCTGGGACGGGCGCCGGGCACCGACCAGGTCACGGCGTTCGCGTTGCGGCACTCCCGGGACGCGACCGGCGTCCCCGACTTCCCGCAACAGGCCGCCGAGCTGATCGCGTTCCTGACCGACAGCTGGCCGGCGGACCACCCGTTCGCCAAGGTCGTGGCGACTCCCGTCGTCGACACACAGCCCGAGCTGCTGATGCTGGGCTCCAGTGGCTGGGGTTCGGCGTTCGCAGCGGCCAACGGTATGACGTCGGTGTTCGCCCACCACATGAGTCCAGACCTCGCGGTGGACGCGCTGCGTGCCTACCGGCGCGACTTCCAGCCGTCGGAGCTCGGGTCGACGCCGCGGGTCATCGTCTCAGCGCTGGCGCTCGCGACGCACGACCCTGACGTCGCCGAGGACTTCCGGGCCGGCTGGGCGCTGTCGATGCGCAACATCCGACGTGGCGACACGACGCGACCGACGGTCCAGGACATCCGCGCCTTCCGCTTGTCCGCCGAGTACGCCGGCATCGCCGCGGGACTGGCCGGCCGCGCCTTCGCGGGCGACCCCGCGACGGTGGCGCAGCAGCTCGCATCCCTCGCCGATGCGGCAGACGCGGACGAGATCACCGTCGTGGCCCCCACGCCCGACCACGAGGCGAAGCTCGCCAGCCTCGAGCTGCTGGCTAAGGAGTGGGGGCTGGTGAGCCGTCGAGTGCGGCCGTGATCGCAGCGGCGAGCTCGTCGACCTCGGCGTCGGTCATCACGAATGCCGGCGACACCTGAATGCCGCCCGCACCCACCGCCCGGGTCGCGACGCCATGGGAGCGCAGGGTCTTGGCCAGCGCCATCGCCTCTGCCGGCGACGACAGCTGGACGGCAGCCAGCGCGCCGGTGCCGCACCGCACGTCCAGCACCCGCTCGTGCTGCGCAAGCGGCGCAAGCTTCGCCGCCAGCGTGGACTCGAGGCGGGTTGCCTCGTCGAGCAGGCCCTCACGCTCGATGATGTCGAGGTTGGCCAGCGCCACGGCGGCTGCCGCGGCGTGGCCGGAGTACGTGTAGCCGTGCCTCCACCACACCCCGGCGTCGCGACGGAAGAACGGCTCGCTGACCTTGGGGGCGATGAGGACCGCACCCATCGGGAGGTAGCCCGACGTCAGCCCCTTCGCCGTCGTGATGATGTCGGGCTCCAGCCCGAAGCGGCCGCTGGCGAACCAGGCGCCGCCGATCCGACCGAACCCGGTGACGACCTCGTCGGCGACAAAAAGCACGTCGTACTCCGTGCAGACCTTGCGCACGTCGGCGAGGTAGCCGTCCGGCGGCGGGTAGACACCCCCCGCGCCGATCACGGGCTCGCAGAAGAACGCAGCGACCTTGTCCGGTCCGACCCTCTCGATGGTGGCGCGCAGGTCGTCGGCGCTGTCCCAACCCACCGTCGCCGCGTCGGCGACCAGCTCGCCGTACCCCTCCCTGTTGCCGGGGATCCCGGCAAGGGCGGTGCCGGCGAAGTGCATGCCGTGGTAGGCCTTCTCGCGACCGATCACCACGGTGCGTGCCGGCTGGCCCACCTCGTTCCAGTACCGCCGGGCCAGCTTGGCCGCGGTGTCGACCGAGTCGGACCCACCCGACGTGAAGTAGACCTTGCTGCCCGGCACCGGGGCGATGCCCGCCAGCCGCTCGGCGAGCTGCACCGCCGGCTCGGTCACGTAGTCGCCGAACGTGCTGTACGCCGCCAGCTTGCCCATCTGCTCCGCCGCGACCTCACCCAGCTCGGTGCGGCCGTGGCCGATGTTGGTGAACCACAGCCCCGCGGTGGCGTCGAGGTAGCGGGTGCCGTCCGCGTCGAACACGTGGGCGCCCTCGCCTCGCGCGATGACGAACTCACCGTCACGCTCGACGGCTCCCATGTCGGAGAACGGATGCCACAGGGCTCCCACGACTGCTCCCTTCGCGTGCTGCCGGATGTCCCTCGCAACGTATCCCACCTGGTCACGACGGCTGACGGCGCAAGCGTGACCGGCTACCACCGGCCAGGGCGTGCTGCACCCATCGGTGACAATCGCGTCCCGTGAAAAGATGACGGCGTGACCCCTGAGCGCCCACCCCGCGACATCGTGCTGCTGGGGTCGACGGGCTCGATCGGCACCCAGGCGCTCGATGTGGTGCGGGCGAACCCCGACCGGTTTCGCGTCGTCGCGCTCGCCTGCGGAGGCACCGATCCCGCGCTGCTCGCCGCCCAGGTGATCGAGTTCGGCGTGTCCACCGTCGCGCTTGCTCGCAGTACGGCGGTGCAGGACCTCCAGCTGGCCTTGTACGCCGAGGCGCAGCGCCGCGGCTACCACCACGGCGAGTTCACCTTGCCGAAGATCCTTGCCGGGCCAGACGCGGCCGAACGCGCCGCAGCCCTGCCCTGCGACATCGTGCTGAACGCCATCACCGGTGCCGTCGGGCTCCGTCCCACGTTGGCAGCGCTCGCCGCCGGTGTGACGGTGGCGCTGGCGAACAAGGAGTCCCTGATCATCGGGGGAGAGGTCGTGACGTCGGCGGCGAAGCCAGGTCAGATCGTCCCGGTCGACTCCGAGCACTCAGCGTTGGCGCAGTGCCTGCGCGGTGGACGCCGCGAGGAGGTGCGCCGCCTGGTCATCACCGCGAGCGGGGGACCGTTTCGTGGTCGGTCCCGCGCGGAGCTGGCCGACGTGACCGCTCAGCAGGCGCTGGCTCATCCGACCTGGAGCATGGGGCCGGTGGTGACCACGAACTCGTCCACGCTCGTCAACAAGGGTCTGGAGGTGATTGAGGCGCACCTGCTCTTCGACATCGGCTATGACGACATCGAGGTCGTGGTGCACCCGCAGTCGATCGTGCACTCCATGGTGGAGTTCAGTGACGGGTCCACGCTGGCGCAGGTCTCGCCGCCCGACATGCGGCTCGCCATCGGTCTTGCCCTGGGGTGGCCCGACCGGGTTCCGGGCGCCGCGGCCGCGGTCGACTGGAGCCGGGTCCAGAGCTGGGACTTCGAGCCTGTCGACCATGCCGCCTTCCCTGGGCTCCGGCTGGCTATCAAGGCGGGGCGGCGCGGTGGGGTTCGACCAGCGGTCTACAACGCGGCCAACGAGGTCTGCGTCGCCGCGTTCCTTGCGGGCCGGCTGCCGTATCTGGGCATCGTCGACACCGTTGCCTCCGTTATGGCGGCGGCTGACCTCACCGACGACGTACCCTCGAAGGGTGACGGGTTGAGCGTCGACGACGTGCTCGCGGCCGATCGTTGGGCTCGAGACCGGGCATCGGCCATGCTCGAGCAGCAGCCGACCGCAGGAGGAGCAGCACACACATGACCGCACTGGTCTACGCCTTGGGGGTCTTCCTCTTCCTTTTCGGCGTGCTCGCCTCCATCGCCCTGCACGAGGTCGGGCACATGTGGCCAGCGAAGAAGTTCGGAGTCAAGGTGACCCAGTACTTCGTCGGTTTCGGCAAGACGGTCTGGTCGGTCAAGCGTGGTGACACCGAGTACGGAGTCAAGGCGTTCCCGCTCGGCGGCTTCATCCGGATGGTGGGCATGCTGCCGCCCGCCAAGGACGGACAGCGACCGAGCCGTCTCACCGCGGGATTCTTCGGTCGGCTGATCGCCGACGCCCGCTCCGCCGAGGCCGCCGAGACCAACGCCACTCCCGAGTCGCGGCACTTCTACCGGCAGGCGTGGTGGAAGAAGGTCATCGTGATGAGCGGCGGCCCGATGATGAACGTGTTCCTTGCCGTCGTGTTGCTCGGGTTCGTCTTCATCGGCATCGGCATCAAACAGCCGACCCTCACGGTCAGCCAGGTGTCCGACTGCGTCATCCCCGCCAGCGAGGGGCTGCGGGCTTGTCGAGTCGCCTCCGACAGGAAACCCGACCCGATCGCGCCCGCCCGCGAGGCCGGGTTCCGCGCAGGCGACACGATCGTCTCGCTCAACGGTGAGAGGGTCGAGACCTGGGAGGCGTTCTCCGCCACGGTTCGAGACAGCGGTGGCGAGGAGCTGTCGGTCGTCGTCGAGCGAAACGGGCAGCAGCAGAGGCTCACGACCACCCCGATCGTCTCGCAGCGACCCGACCTCGACGACCCGACGAGGTTCGTCGACGTCGGATTCCTCGGCGTCGTCCCCGACGACGTGCGGCAGCGCCAAGACGTCGGCTACCTCGCGTCGACGTTCGGCGACTACGGCAAGCGCACCGGCGACGCGCTGCTGCACATCCCGCAGCGGATGACCGGCGTGTTCAAGGCGGCACTGGGCCTCGAGGAACGTGACCCGCAAAGCCCGATGAGCATCGTCGGCGCCAGCCGAGTCGCGGGCGAGGTGGCCTCCGAGGACCGGATCGAGGTCACCGACCGCTGGGTCGCCCTGCTGACGCTGCTCGGCATCGTCAACCTGTTCGTCGCGCTGTTCAACTTCATCCCGCTGCTGCCGCTCGACGGCGGCCACATCGCGGGGGCGCTCTACGAAGCCGGCCGCCGGGGCATCGCCCGCCTGCGCGGGCGCCCCGACCCCGGGTACGCCGACGTGGCCAAGATGCTTCCGGTGGCCTACACGATGGCCGCACTGCTGATCGTGATGGGCGTCGTGCTGATCTGGGCCGACATCGTCAGCCCGATCAAGGTAACGAGCTGACCGTGGACCGTTGCTGCCCGGCGTACGAACAGCCGACCGACCAGAAGGACGCACTGCCCAGATGACCAGCATCGACCTCGGAATGCCCACTGCGCCACCGCCGGTACTCGCCCCTCGCCGTCCCACCCGAAAGATCCAGGTAGGTTCGGTTGCGGTAGGTGGGGACGCGCCTATCTCGGTGCAGTCGATGACCACCACCTTGACCGCCGACATCGACCGCACCCTGCAGCAGATCGCCGAGCTCACCGCCTCCGGCTGCGACATCGTCCGAGTGGCGTGCCCGAGCCAGGACGACGCCGAGGCACTGCCGGCCATCGCGCGCAAGTCGCAGATCCCGGTCATCGCCGACATCCACTTCCAGCCGAAGTACGTCTTCGCGGCGATCGACGCGGGGTGCGCCGCGGTGCGCGTCAACCC
>JACCVA010000422.1 GCA_013698435.1 Nocardioidaceae bacterium
GCCCCGTAGTCGGGCCAGCGGTCGTCGTCGCGCACGTCGCTCGAGACTGCCAGCTGCGCATCCTGCAGGGCGGCAATGGCCGGCCCCTGCCGGAGGGAGTACTGCGCGGCGTCGGCACGAAGGGCCACTGGATCGGTGGAGCCGATGGTGCTGAGCGTGCCATCGTCTTCGAGGACCGTGATCGTCACGTAGTCGACACCGGCCACCGTGTCGCGGACGGCGTAGGTGACCCATGACAGCGTCTCGTCGGCGTGCGTGCTCAACGCGGTCAGCAGTCGGCTCGTGGTCATGTGCATCCTTTGAGAGCAGGTGGTCGGGACCTCAGCAGCGTTGTCGTCGGGCGGCGGTTCCCGGCGTCACGGTTCTCTCACTCAAGCAGGATCAGCCCTTACATTGTATATCGAAGTTTATGCAAAAAGCCGGTGCCTGTCGCAGAGCTCTCCGGCGCTCATTGAGCCGGGTAACCTGCCCCCGTGGTGAGTCCTGTGCATAACTGGCGACCTGGATGCACAGTCAGAGGTCTGTTGTGACGGCTGGTCACCGTCCTGAGGGACCGTCGGCAGCCGACGGGATCTCCATCCGCGACGCAAGTGAGCTGCTTCAGATCCCCGCTGCCACCATCCGGTCGTGGGAGCGCCGCTACGGAGTGCCGCCGATCGGGCGGAGCACCGGCGGCCATCGGCGCTTCTCTCCCGCGGACCTGCTCGCGCTGCGGCGGCTCCGTGACGAGATCTCCCGCGGCCGGCGAGCCGCCGACGCGGCCGCGCTTGTCAAGGAGGCCGCAGCCAACCGCTCCCCGCATCAGGGGTTGATCGATGACTTCCTGCAAGCGGCGTACCGGCTCGACCCGCGGGGCGCGGATGCGTTGCTCGAGCACGCCCGCGAGCGGCTCGGCGTCGACATCGCGGTCTGCGGGGTACTGCTGCCGGCCATGCGGCAGATCGGCCAGTGGTGGGAAAGCGGTCGCTGCGACGTCGCCCATGAACATCTTGCGACCGAGGCCTGTCGGGCCTGGCTCAACCGGCTGCTCTACACCGGGCCGGCTCCCTGGCAGCCGGAGACGCTGCTGTTGACGTGTGGCCCCCGTGATTTCCACACGCTCGGGCTGGAGTCGATGGGTGTGCTCCTGGCACACCGAGGCTGGGGGTGTCGCATCCTCGGCGCGCGTACGCCGGCCGGGTCGCTCGTCACCGCGGTCCAGGGCACCCGTGCCGCAGCCGTCATCATGGTGTCGCATCTGGCTGTCGGTCGCCGCCAGGCCGTCGCCGCGCTGAAGGCTGTTCCGTCGAGCAAGGTCGTGCTGTTCTACGCCGGCAACGCGTTCATCTCACCTCAGTCGCGGGTGGGGGTGCCGGGGACGTACCTCGGCGAGGATCTGGTCGACGCTGCGCAGAGCATCGCCGACAAGCTGGTTGCCGTCAGGCATGCCTGATGCACCGGGTTGCCCACGGCCGTGCCTCAAGCCTCGCCGTGCCGATGTCGGCGCCGCAGGCATCGCACTGACCGTACGTCTCGGCTGCGATCTTCGCTTCCGCTCGGCGTACCTCTGCCAGCATCACCTGCAGCTTGGCGTGCGCGGGTACGGCCGACAGCCGGTCGACGGCCTGGCTGGTCCCTTCGCCGATCCGTTTGCCGAAGGAGATGTTGCCGAGCTCCTCAGGTGCGCTCATCTCGGCCAGCTGCGCCTCGAGCTGGCGTCGCTTCGCCGCGAGCGGCGCAGCCGCCTCGTGTGCTCGCTCGGTGCCCATGTGGTGATGGTGCCAGACGTGTCGAGGCGAAGCTCCCGCCGGCGCTCACCGCACCCTTCGTAGGACTGGAGCGGCCACCACGTCCTTGCATAAGGTGCGGGGATGACTGCTGAGCTCTCGTTCCCACGCCAGTACGCCCGAACCTTGCATTTCACCCTCGGCGAACCCCGCTCGTTCACCGTTGCGCCCGACGGGTCGCGCATCGTGTTCCTACGTTCGGCAGGTGGGACCGACCGCGTCAACAGCCTCTGGATCTGCGACCTCGCGAACGCACCACCCAGGGAACGCGTCGTCGCGGACCCGTCGCGGCTGCTGACGGGCGAGGAGGAGCTGACCCCGCAGGAGAGGGCAAGGCGCGAGCGCAGCAGGGAGAGCTCGGGCGGCATTGTCGCCTTCGCCACCGACCAGGCGGTCGAGGCGGCTGCCTTCGCCTTGTCGGGCAGGCTCTTCGTGGCTCGGCTGGCAACCGATCTGGTGGACGAGATCGCTGCCCCCGGTCCGGTTGCCGACCCACGTCCTTCGCCCGACGGCAGGCAGATCGCGTACGTCACGGACGGCACCTTGCGAGTGGTCCGCGTCGACGGTACCGACGACCGGGCAGTGGCCGAGCCGGACGGCCCCGAGACCACGTGGGGGCTGGCCGACTTCATCGCCGCCGAAGAGATGGACCGCCATCGCGGATACTGGTGGTCACCCGACAGCGACCGGCTGCTGGCAGCCCGCGTCGACAACGCGCCGGTGCGAGTGTGGTGGATCGCCGACCCCTCACGACCGGACACACCGCCCACACAAGTCCGCTACCCGGCCGCCGGCACCCCCAACGCCGACGTGTCACTGGCCCTGATCGGACTTGACGGCTCCCGTACTGACGTCGAGTGGGATCGTGCCGGTTTCCCTTACCTCGCCAAGGTGGTCTGGGGTGCTGGTAACAGCCCGCTGCTGCTGGTGCAGGCCCGCGACCAGAAGACGCAGCTGCTCCTGACCGTCGACACCGCCACCGGACACACCGACATCGTCGAGACCGAGCGCAGCGACACCTGGGTGGAGCTGATCTCGGGTGTGCCGTCGTGGACGCCGGACGGACGACTGGTGCAGGTCGTCGATCGCGACGATGCCCGCGTCGTCACCGTCGACGGTGCGCCGTTGACGGGACCAGACCTCCACGTGCGTGACGTTCTCGACATCGATGACGACTCGGTGCTGGTGCTGGCCTCAGCCGGTGAGACGGCAGCCGCCCCGGAGGTCGGTGAAGTCCACGTGTACCGGGTCAGTGAGCAGGGCGTCTCACGTGTCTCGAGCTCGCCCGGCGTGCACGACGCCGTGCGTGCAGGCCAGGTCACCGTTGTGTCGTCTCGTGGTCTCGAGCACCCGGGGCAGGTGGTGCGGGTGCTCGACGGGGACGACTCGGTTGCCGAGATCGCGTCGTATGCAGACAAGCCGGTGCTGACGGCCCACCCGGAGCTCGTCCTTGGCGGCGAGCGTCGGATCCCGTGCGCGGTGCTGCTGCCGACCGGTTACCACGCAGACCATGGGCCGCTGCCCGTGCTGATGGACCCGTACGGCGGTCCACACGGCCAGCGGGTGGTGTCGTCGCAGCGCAGCCACCTCACCTCCCAGTGGTTCGCCGACCAGGGTTTCGCGGTGCTCGTGGCCGACGGCCGGGGTACGCCCGGCAGGTGCCCGGCCTGGGAGAAGGCGGTGCACCACGACCTGGCGGCCGTGAGCGTGGCCGACCAGGTCGAGGCCCTGCAGGCGCTCGCGGACCGCTACCCCCTCGACCTCGAACGGGTCGCCATCCGCGGCTGGTCATACGGGGGCTACCTGGCGGCGCTCGCCGTGCTCCGGCGCCCGGACGTCTTCCACGCCGGTATCGCGGGCGCGCCCGTGACCTATCAATGGTTCTACGACACCCACTACACCGAGCGCTACCTTGGCGACCCTAACGTCAACCCTGAGGTGTACGCCGCCAACTCACCGGTCACCGACGAAGGGCTGTCCGGCGCTGCCAATACCCATCGCCCGCTCATGGTCATCCACGGGCTCGCCGACGACAACGTCGTGGTGGCGCACACTCTTCGACTGTCGTCGGCGCTGCTCGAGGCCGGTCGGCCACACGAGGTGCTGCCGCTGACGGGTGTCACGCACATGGCGACACAGGAACAGGTGGCCGAGAACCTGCTACTCCTCCAGGTCGACTTCCTGCGGCGTTCCCTCGGCCTGGCCGCAGCTACGGCACCTTGAGCGGGCCTGAGTCGTGGATCGACCGGCAGATCGCGAGGCGCGGTTGTCGTCGCTGGCTCGCCGGCCACCGGCGAGGGTGAGGAACCTGGTGAGATGCAGAAAAGGCGCGCCGCGGGGTCCGCGACGCGCCCCTTCTTTTCGTCAGTTGTTGCTGAGTGCTACTGCGATCACTTGGTGTTGACAGTGATCTTGGCGATGCCGACCAGCAGGCCCTTCTTGACCGCGTCGGTCTTGAAGGTCTGGTTCAGCAGGCCGGCGGCGTCCTCGGAGATGGTGACCTTTGTGCCTTCGAGGATGGCGGTGTCGTTCGGGCCGGTCTGAAGCGGCTTCAGCGTGCGTCCGTCGAGGTTGAACAGCTGGGCGTGCGGCGCAGCCTCCTCGCCGTTGACGATGACGTCACCGAACAGCTTGGACGAGCCGGGGTCGACCTCGAAGTCGGTCAGCTCGACGACGGTCTTGCCGGCCGTCAGCGACAGTCCGCTTCCGGCGTGCTCGATGAGGCCCTGCACGTAGGGGTCGATGCTGCCGGGTTTGTAGTACGTGACGTTTCCACCGGTGATGGGGAAGCTGACGGCTCCACCCTTCAACGTGGCGTCACCCACGACACCCGGGATCAGCTTGAGGCTGGTGAGGGCGTCGACGAATCCTTGGTCGAGGGTCACCTGGGTGTTGTCACCGCTCAGGGCGTCGATCTTGGCGACGGGGGTGGGTTTGCTCTTGCTGTCGGCGACGGCGTCGTCGCTTGAGCAGGATGCCAGCGAAAGCGACAGCGCTGCGACAGCGGTCGCCCCGACGACTACCTTGAAGGTGCGGGAGTTGCGAAGCATGAGTGATCCTTTTTCCGGTTGGCTTGCGGTCAGGTGGGATTCGTTGCCCGCGCAACCAGGGAGGGCTCCTCTCACGGAACTCCTAGGAAAGTCACTGAGAGTGACGGCGGTCACGGTGCGCACCGAGCCGCTCGTTCAGGCCGACACCCAGCAGGCGCACGGTCAACCAGTCGATCAGCCCACCGCCGTACGCCGCCACGGGGCCGGCGGGGTGGCCGAGGTCGAGGCGGAGCCGCAGATGCAGGCGGCTGGCATCGCCTCGCGGCTCGAGCACCAGCGCCCAGGTCAGGCGCAACGGCGGACGGGCCCTGCCCCCACGGTCGGAGCGGGGTCGCTCGGACCAGTAGAGGAGGTGTCCGGGTCGTTCGATCTCGAGGACCTCGAACGTCGGCGCGCCCGGACCCCAGTCGGGGATCCTGTCACCGACCTGTAGGTCATGCCAACGGCTCTCGATGCGACGCGCGGCACGTCGCGACCGTGGGACGACCACCTCGACGACGCGCGGCA
>JACCVA010000424.1 GCA_013698435.1 Nocardioidaceae bacterium
CCTCGGTGATCGACACCCCCGTCAACCGGAGGGTTCTTGAACGATGAAATTTATTGAGCGACGCGGAAGCTTTGAGTGAGTCAAAGCAAGGACCAGCACCCCCGGGAGCAGATAACGACGCATCACAATCCCTCCGCCTGGCGGCGACTTCACGGTCACCACCCCGCCCAAGCCCAGCCGCGACTCTTTGGATGAGAACTTGCATTACAGGCGAGGTGCTGTCAACCCCTTGCTTCGACTCACTCAAAGCTTCCGCGTCGCTCAATAGATTGCATCGTTCAAGAACCCTCCGGTTGACGGGGGTGTCGATCACCGAGGTTGCGGCCTCTCGGGACTGGTGATCTCCTGAAAGTTGGCTCGGCGACGGCCGTTGTGGTCCGTTGACACAACGGCGGGGCTGTCGACGGCGCTTTTTACCGTAGACGTTCCTCCAGAAATTGACAGGTTTCCAGAGACCCCGGCGACGAATGCGAGCCGGTCACCGGGTGCGCAGGTAGTCCGCGGCTCTAACTTGGAGTCGCTGGTGCACACCGTCGTACGCGTTAGTGCCCGACAGCAGGCTCTTGGGAAGCTTGGCCACCATTGTGTAGTTGGTGTCGACGACATTGCCGGCCGGGGCGAGGCCGGTCTGGCTGACGAGCTGGTAAGCATCGAGTTCGTCGAGCCTGAGTAGCGATGCGGTCCAGCCAACGAGGTCGTGCTGGCTCATCCGGAATGCATCCTCGAGCGGCCGCGCAGATCCGGTGGTCATCAAGAATTCGTCGCTCTCCAGCCGGGGTGAAACCGGCGCGTGGCCCTTGATGAGGTCGAGGACGATCACGGTCCTCATGGCGGCCTCGACAGCCGTACCACAAACTTCACCTTCACCCTGTCGGGCGTGACCATCGCCGATTGAAAGCAACCCGCCCTCAACGTTGACCCCGAAGTAGGCCGTGACGCCTGCACGCATCTCTGGGGTGTCCATGTTCCCGCCGTGCGCGGCCGGGGTAATGCTCATGACCACCTCATTTGCTGCCGGCGCGACGCCGATGGTGCCGTGCATAGGGTCGAGGGGAAGCTCCACGGAGAATTCCGACCGTCGCGCCTGGAATCGGCACGTGCTTGCGGCGACATCGATCTCGTAGCGCCAGACCCGTTCTTCGAGTGCGGGGTGCAACATCGCAGTGTTGTGAGTGGTGGTGAGCGCGCCAAAGTGCGGGAAGGTGCTGGACACGGCCCAGTCCCTGGCCGGGACTATTTCGGCGAAGTGCACGGCCAGGGTGTCGCCCGGCTCGGCCCCTTCGACGGCGATCGGACCCGTGACGGGGTTGAGGAACGGGAAGGTGCAGACCGAGCTGGGGAGGTCGTCGACCCCTTGGACGTTGCCGGCGAAGCAGTCCTCGGTGGACAGTTCGACGATGGTCCCCGGCATCACCGTTAACAGCGGAGCGTGGCCGCCGAAGGCGTAGGCGTACTGCTCCGGCGTGGGGTTGAGTGTCCGTACGTCCGGGCCGCTCATGGATGTTCCACGCCCTCCGTCAGGGGCAGTTCCGGTCGACGGCCGGTGACGACGAGCGCGCCAAGCACGGCCGCGCCGATGCCCAACCACACGAAGCCCAGGGTCTGTGCCGCCACGTCGGCGTTGACGACGACGAAGGCGAGGATCACGAACCCTAGGGTGGGGGCGACCAGATGGCGCCACCAGTCGCGGCTGCCCTTACGGAATACGTAATGCACCACCACGGAGACGTGCAGGACCAGGAAAGCCGACAGTGCCCCGAAGTTGACCAGCGTGCTGAGCAGGGTGATCCCGTCGCTGCGTGAGGTCATGTAGAGGCCGAGCGCCAAGGAGATCGCAGCGACCAGCAGGGTCGCGTTCACCGGCACGCCCTTCGTGGGGTGCACCTTGGCAAGGAACGACGGGAGCTGCCGATCGCGTGCCATCGCGAAGAGCAGCCGTGACGTGGCGGCCTGGGCCACCAGCGAGTTTGCGAAGCCCCAGGCGACGGCGGTAGCCAGCGCGGTCACGGTCGACAGCCAGGCCCCGCCGGCAACGGCTGCCGCATCGTAGAACGACGTACCTCCCGGGTCTCCCTTGCTGATCAACCGATCTGGGTTGGGCACGAGCAGCGCCGCGATCCACGTCTGCACGATGAACAGCACCCCGGCCAGCAGCAGTGCGGCGACCATGGACCGACCGAGGGCGCGCGTGGACTCCTTGTTCTCCTCCGCCAACATCGAGATCCCGTCGAAGCCCAGGAAGCTGAGGACAGCGATGGACACGGCGCCGAGGACCAGGGGCAGGGAGAAGGTGTCCGCGTTGTAGAACGGCGTGAAGTCGAAGCCACGCCCCTTGCCCTGCGCGAGAGCGACCACACCGATCACGATGAAGATGGCGAGGACGATCAACTCACCGACCAGCATCACCTTGTTGACCTTGGCGGTCATCTCGATACCCAGGTAGTTGACGGCCGTGTTGAGCACGACGAAGCCGACCAGCCACACCCATACCGGGATGGTGGAGAGCAGAGAGTTCATCGCGATACTGGCGATCAGGTAGAGCAGTCCCGGGACCAGGACATAGTCGAGCAGGATCATCCACCCGGACAAGAAGCCCACCGGGGCGGCGATCCCACGACCGGCGTAGGTGTAGACGGAGCCGGCCATCGGGAATGCCTGCGACATCTGGGAGTAGGAGAGTGCGGTGAACATCATCGCGACCATGCCGATGGCGTAGGCCAGGGCCACCATCCCGCCGGAACCCTGGAAGACGCCACCAAAGATGCCGAACGGCGCGATCGGCACCATGAACACCAGTCCGTAGACCAGCAGGTCGGTGAAGCTCAGGGAGCGGTGCAGCTCCTGCTTGTAGCCATATTGCGCGATGTCGTCGGTGACCGATGAATCGCTCATCTTGTCCTCGCTCCTCCGAACCGGTCCGGTCGAGGCGAGCGTAGAGGTAATCACTTTCAAATGGAAACACTAGCTAGGCGACGCCGGACACGACAGAGAATGCCAGTCCGTCGAACGGGGCAAGATGTACGTGCTGGGGCTGTTCCCCATCGACCGCCCGGGCTGTCGCACACCGTGTCGTGACGGTCCGCTTAACGTGGTGGCGATGCAATCGTCGAAGGGGCACTGTTGCATTGAGCGATCAGCGGGAGGCGCGGCAGGAACCTTCCTGTTGGGCACCCGGACAGGGAGTCGGATGCCGCGGCTCTGTTGCGTTTGGCGATCGGGTGGCATGGTTGAACGATCGGCCGGCGGGGAGTCAGATGGCGAGCACCTGCTCATCGAACGCCTCCAGTAGCCGACGCTGCCCGGTCCGTCGGTGGCGATCTCGTAGTGGCCGCGTCTGATGTTCTGGATGAAGGCATGACCGGTGGCAAGGACTCGAGCTGATCGGAACGTCTTGAGGCCACGCATCGGTCGAAGCCGGGCTTTGAGCCGACCATGATCTGCTTCGACCCTGGTGTTCGCATAC
>JACCVA010000440.1 GCA_013698435.1 Nocardioidaceae bacterium
TGTTCCCAGGCATGCCATCGCCGTTCACGTGGGGACAGATCGAGAAGTCGACGAGCCCCAGCGTGCTGACGTCGCCGCCGGGCGGTCGCCATTGGATGAAGTCCTCTCCGACCTGGGGGGTCATCACCATGCTCCCCGAGCTCAGCCCGACCCAGACTGTCTCCGTCAGCGAAGGCAGGAGGTCCACCAGCCCGGACTCCCGCATCCAGTGGCACAGGTACAGCACGTCACCGCCGCCCACCAGCAGGGCGTCGGTCTGCTGGACCAGTGGGACCCACATCTCCTCGTCGAGGCTGGGCAGTGCGGTCAGCTCCAGAACCCCCATGGACTTCCAGCCGAGCTCGACCATGCGGTTGTCGGTGTTCCCGCTGATGAACCGCCATGGGCCAGTGCCCGGACCGACCGCCGGGTGCGCGTACATCGCGGTTGGGATGCAGAGCGCGCTGGACTGGGCGATCGGCTTGCCCAAGAGCTCGACCAGCGCGTCCTCGATGCTCTGGTTCTTGACGCCACCGGACGTGAGCAACAGCTTCATGATGCCTCCTGGATCGTTGTTGGGGCCGCTTCGGGCAGCTAGGCGCACTGCACCGAACTGCGTGAGGTGCGTGTCGGCAAACCCCGCGCGGGCAGGGCGAGGGCCGAGACAGGAACGCTCACGGAGCATATGACCAGCCGGACGCCGCAAACTCATCGGCGGTGACGTGACCGGGTGCCAGGACCAGCATGGCGGCTCCCAGCGGCATGGTCGGGCGGAGCCCGCAGCGCTGATGAGCGTGCGCTTCCGGTGGCACACCAACCAATCGGCGACAGGACCGTCTTGATGCAGAACGAAACGTAAGACCCAAGCGACCGTGGATGTCCGGGCGCGGGCGTGGCACAGTGTGGTCATGCCCCTCCGGACGGAGAAGACCTGGTTCGGCGTCGTCCTGGACGCACCGGACGCCCGCGAGGTCGCGCACTTCTACCAGCGGCTGCTGGGCTGGACGATCTTCAACGAGTCGGACGGGTGGGTGGACCTCGCCCCGTCGGAGGACGCGGGCTACAACTTCTCCTTTGCCACCGAGAAGAACTACTCCCGGCCGGTGTGGCCGACCGTGGACGGCGAGCCCCAGATGTCGCTGCACCTCGACATCGAGGTCGACGACCTCGAGCAGGCTGTGGCGTACGCCGTCGAGGTGGGCGCCGAGCAGGCGGAATACCAGCCACAGGAGACCGTCCGGGTGATGCTCGACCCGGCGGGACACCCGTTCTGCCTCTACACCGACTGACCGAGCAGTCGGGTCGACCTCGGGCGAGTAGCCGCAGCCCTACGCGTCTCCCGAGAGCGCGTATCAAGACTGCGCCGCTAAGGCGACCGCCGGGCCGACGCTCGACGCGCACACCGGCAAGATCGGACGATTCTTATGCGGCGATCCGTCCCGATGGCGAACCGCTACCGGATCGAGCTCGACCGCGTCGTGGAGGTCGCCGGCATCATCGCCGGGTTTCCCGCACAGGGATCCTTGGGTTTGCGATCACCGCGCGAACCCAAGGTTCCGCGTGCGGGACGGAAATGGATCACGAGCATTCAGCAGCGGCAGACCTGCGCCCTACCCTCTGGCGGGTCGGTGCCTCCTCCGGTTCAATGACCTGGTGGCGGGGACCGATCGATCGACGAGTGTTGTGCTGCCCGCGCACGCTTCGAGTGTCAGCGCCGCTCGCCGACTGGTGGGCGAGGCCCTGGTCATGGCTGGTCTCGATGCTTGGCTCGATGACGCACAGCTCGCGGTCAGCGAGCTCGTCACCAACGCCCAGGTCCATGTCGGAAGCGTGATCGGGGTGCGCGTACGCACCCGCGCCGACCAGGCTCGTATCGAGGTGTCTGACGAGAGCATCCACCCACCGGCCCCGCGCCACTACTCCACCAGCTCTGGCACGGGCCGTGGACTTCACCTCATCGAGGTGGTGGCCGACCGGTGGGGAGTCGACATCGACGACTCCGGTAAAACAGTGTGGTTCGAACTAGGGCGAGAGACCCCGTCCCCCGCCAGGGCACCGGGCCCGAGCGGCGCTGTCATCGCGCCCACCAACGACACCTTGGTCGTCGACCTGCTCAACTTCCCCCTGCTCATGCACCAGGCGTGGCAGGAGCACGCCTCGGCACTGCTTCGCGAATTTCTGCTCGTCGACCTCGATGACGAGAACACGGCACCGTTCGAATGGCATGCGCAGGCCAGCGATGCCATGAATCTGCTCCACGAGCAGGTACCGACACCCGAGCTCCTCGATGACCCCGAGGCCATCATGGCCAGTGCCATCGAGCCCGGGGTCTCAGCGCCGCGGGTATCGCTGCGCCTTCCCCGCGCATCGTTGCCCAACTTTCGAACGCTCGACGACATGCTCGGGGAAGCGACCGCCCTTGCGGCCAGCGGCACCTTGTTGGCATTCCCCACCCAGCCAGAGATCCAAGAAATGGGTCACTGGATCTGCTCGCAGGTCCACCACCAGGGCGCAGGAGCTCACGTTCCCGACCCGTGGTCGCCGGACACAGACGTGACGCGGCGAGTGGACTTCCAGACGAGCACGGACTGGGACGACCGGCACGTCACTGAGTCAGAGCGCGCCCTCATCGCTACCGATGAGGCCGGTGTCATCACGGCTGTGAGTCCGAGCGCGGCCGCGTTCCTGCGCTACGCGACAGCCGAGGATCTGGTGGGGCGGCGGATCATTCGCATCATCCCTTCCAGGTACCACCAAGCTCACATCGCCGGTACCGCCCTGCACATGACGAACGGCCGGGACGCCTTCATCGGCGTTACGATCACGGCCCCGGTCGTACTAGGAGACGACAGCGAAGAACCGGTCTCGCTGGTCGTTCAGTCACACCCGCTACCGCATGGACATCGA
>JACCVA010000442.1 GCA_013698435.1 Nocardioidaceae bacterium
AGCGAAGGTTGGGTCAGCACCTCGTCGAGCAGCGCGGTCAGCCGCTCCTGCGCGTCGTTCGCGCGACGCGACTCGCGCCGGGCGCGTTCGTCGAGCTCGCCGATACGTCGTTCGGCCAACCGCAGGGTGCCGCGCAGCTGGCCGATGGTCGTGTCGCGCAGCCGAACCATCCGGTCATGGTCGACCAGCCGTGCCGACATCGCGTCACTGAAGAGCCGGTGCTCGCGGTGCACGTTGATCATTGCCGCACCGAATGCGCGGGCCTGGTCGGCCCGCTCGCGCGCGGCCAGCCGGCGCGTGTGGACCAGCTCCGTGTAGATGATGCGCGAGGCGATGCCACCGGCGACCAGGGAACCGACAGCTGCGACGCCCACACCGCTGCCGGTGACCCACGAGGAGAACACGGCCACGCCGGCAACGGTGAGCAGGCCCACGGCGACCACCACACGCACGCTGCGTTGGACCCGACGGCGACCTGACATGGACCGATGCTAGACATCGGGGTCCTTGGGGATGCGGCAGGCGCGCTCAAGCAGGGTCGCAAAAATCACAATCGTCACACCGATCACAGCAGCCACACAAGCGCGAATCGCCCGCTCACGCGGCAACGGCACCTCGAGCTGGTCCACGAAGTTCACGCCGAACCCCAGGTAGCCGCCCGCCACCACCGCACCCACGAGGGCGCTGGCCTTGGCAAGCAGCAATAGGTTGACCGCACGTTGCGACGGCATCCGACGCCGGTCACGTTGCACGGTCGTGTAGGTCGTCCACGCGCACACCGCGAGCAGGCCGGCGATCAGCGCCAGGGCTGCCACGGCCGGCCACTCCACCCGAGGTGCCGTGACGTATGCCGCCTCCCACACGGGGACGAAGACGTAACCGGCCAGAGCCGAGACCACGAACACTGCCGCGAGGACACTGAGCCGGGTCGGCCGCAGCGTCCCGGGTGGCGGCCCCGGAGACTCAGACACCCTCGAGGATCACGAGAGCTCGAGCTGGAGGTCGTTGCGACGGACGATCCCGCCGGTGTCGAGACCGTGCAGCAGGTCAGCCACCTTGCCCTTGCCGGAGATCTCAGCCTGCTCGTCGATCTCGTGCCACGGAACGAGAACGAAGCCGCGCTCGTGCGCGAGCGGGTGCGGCAGCGTGAGGTCGGGAGTGTCACAGACGCGGTCGCCGACGACGATCAGATCGACATCGAGCGTGCGCGGGGCGTGCCGCTCCCCGCGTTCGCGACCGTAGGCGGCTTCGACGGCCTTGGCTCGGTCGAGCAGCGTCGCTACCGACAAGGTCGTGTCGGCGAGAAGGATGGCGTTGAGGAAGTTCCTCGAACCCTCGGGAGCGTCGACAGGCTCGGTCTCGTAGACCGATGACACCGCGACCACGTGCACCTCCGGAGTGTCGGCCAACGAGTTGACCGCACCTTGGAGGTTGGCGTACCGCTCGCCGACATTGCTGCCGAGAGACAGCACGGCCGGTCGGATGGGCCGCATCTCGCCCGTCAACGTGTCGGGATCGATGATGTTCGGGTTGGGCGACTCAGTCATGTCGACTCCGATGGATCGTGAGGCTGACGTCGGTGAACGCCACCTGGATCGGTGCGGTCGGTTTGTGGACGGTGACCTTTACCCAGTCGGCCGGCGGCGCCAGGCAGATATCTGCCAACCGCTGCGCCAGCGTCTCGATAAGGTCCACGGGCTCGGAGACGATCGCGTCGTGCAGCCGCTGTGCAAGCGCTCCGTAGTCAACCGTAGCCGACAGGTCGTCGCTCAACGCTGCCGCCCGGGTGTCGAGACCGACCTCCACGTCGACGATGAACTCCTGCCCGTCGCGGCGCTCAGCGTCGAGGACACCGTGGTGTCCACGCGCCCGTATCCCGGTCAGCACGATGCGGTCGGAAGGCTGCCCGATGAGGTCGCTCACACCTCGCCTCCTTCGTCGTCGCGAGGAGGAACTGACAGTACCGGGGAGGCATGGTGGACCCACAGTCTCCAGCCGTCAGCCGTACGCCGGAACACGTTCGTCGCTGCCGCGCTGCCACCGGCGAACGAGTCCTTGGGCATGTCGGCACCCGCGGACAGCACGTTTTCGGTGCAGGTCACGGTCGCGATGTCGTCCACCACGGCGGCCTCGATGTCGGTGAGGAAGAACTGGATGTACTGCGCGTGCGCCATCAACGCAAGCCACGACCGCATCACGTCTCGCTGGCCGCGGATCGGGCTCGCCCCCGGGTGAACGCAGACGACGGCGTCGTCGTCAGCCCAGATCGCCGCCATCGCGTCGAAGTCCGCCCGCTCGAACGCCGCGTAGAACTCCGCGTTGACGTCCAGAATCTGAGCGACCTGCTGGTCGCATGGGTCGGCATCGCCAATCATCGCGTCGACCTCGCCCACCGGCTGGCGACCTGGACGGCATCGAGCGAGCGGGCCACGTCGTGCACACGAACGCACCAGACCCCGGCGGCCGCCGCCAACGCGGAGGTGGCTGCTGTCGCGTCGTCCCGGGCCGTCACCGGCCGCTGCTGCCCGTCGTCCGAAGCCAGCAGTCTTCCAAGGAACGTCTTCCGGGACGCGCCCAGCAGCACCGGGAAGCCGAGGTCGAGCAGCGAGGCGAGCCGACCGAGCAGCTCCCAGTTGTGCTCGCCGGTCTTGGCGAAGCCGAGCCCGGGGTCGACCGCGATCCGCTCCGGGGCGATGCCGGCCGTCAGGGCGGCGTCCACGCGCTCCGCCAGCTCTCGGCACACGTCGGTGACGACGTCGTCGTACGTTGCCAGGTCCTGCATCGTCGTCGAGTGGGCGCGCCAGTGCATCACGATGTACGGGACCTCGAGGTCGGCGACGGTGCCCAGCATGGCAGGGTCCGCGAGGCCACCGGAGACGTCGTTGACCGCCGACGCACCGGCGTCGACGGCCTGGCGCGCGACACTCGCGCGCATGGTGTCGATGCTCACTACCACCCCTCGGGCACTCAGCTCGGACACCACCGGGATCACCCTGCCCAGCTCGACGTCGACGCTCGGCCGTTGCGCCCCGGGCCGGGTCGACTCACCGCCCACGTCGACGAGGTCTGCTCCCGCAGCACTGAGCGCCGTGCCGTGGGCGATGGCCGCGGTCGGCTCCAGCCAGACGCCCCCGTCGGAGAAGGAGTCCGGCGTCACGTTGACGACGCCCATGACCAGGCACCGGGCGGGCTGCGGCAGCCCGTCGACGTAGCGAGGGGGAGTCGAGAACATCTCGGGAGGTCCCGACTAGCTGAGGATGAGGCTCATCGCCTCAGCCCGGGTTGCTGGGTCGCGCAGCTGCCCGCGTACGGCGCTCGTCACGGTCTTCGAGCCGGGCTTCTTGACGCCACGCATGGTCATGCAGAGATGTTCGCACTCAAGGACGGTGATCACCCCGCGCGGCTGCAGGAGTCGCACCAAGGACTCGGTGATCTGCGTGGTCAGCCGCTCCTGGATCTGCGGACGGCGGGCGAACACGTCGACGAGGCGTGCCAGCTTCGACAATCCGGTGATGCGGCCGTCGCTGCTCGGGATGTAGCCGACGTGGGCGACGCCGGTGAAGGGCACCAGATGGTGCTCGCACATCGACCACACCTCGATGTCTTTGACGAGCACCATCTCGTCATGGCCCAGGTCGAACGTCGTGGTGAGCACGTCCTCAGGTCGCATCCGGAGGCCGGCGAACATCTCGGCGTACGTCGACGCCACCCGCCGAGGCGTCTCAAGCAGTCCTTCGCGGTCAGGGTCCTCGCCTACCGCGATCAACAGCTCGCGCACGGCTGCCTCGACACGTGCTCGGTCGAGCGCGGGGAGGTCACGCTGCGCCGGTGTGGAGGCCGGGTCGACACCCATCGGCGCTCAGTCAGCTCTCGGAGTCGCGCGGCGGCCCGAGCGGCGGGCCTGCCGGAGGAGCACCGGGCGGACCCCCGCTCGGGGGACCGGCGGCACCCGGCAGTGCGCCCTGGGGCGTCTCCTGCCCCGGCGACACCTGGATCTCCGACGACGGCTCATCGCGTCCGTTGACGCCCACCGGCACGGGCACGGGCGGGAGGTCTGACGGGATCCGGGTGTCGGAACCCGTCCAGGCAGGCCGCTCGGGCCGTATCTGCAGGTCGGTGAAAAGCTCCGCGAGGCCGGCCCGGCCGATGGTCTCGCGCTCGAGCAGCTCGGTGACGAGCCGGTCGAGCACCTGGCGGTTCTGGACGAGGATGTCGAACGCCTCCTGGTGAGCGTTCGTCAACAGCTTGTTGATCTCCTCGTCGACGATCCCCGCGACCTCCTCGGAGTAGTTACGGGTGTGGCCGAAGTCGCGACCGAGGAACGGCTCGGCGTTCTCCTCGCCGAGCTTGACCGCGCCGAGCCGCTCGCTCATGCCGTAGCTCATCACCATGGCCCTGGCTACCTTGGTGGCCTTCTCGATGTCGTTGGACGAGCCGGTCGTCGGGTCGTGGAAGATCAGCTGCTCAGCGGCCAGCCCACCGAGGGCGTACGCCAGCTGGTTGAGCAGCTCGTTGCGCGACACCGACGACTTGTCGCTGTCGGGCAGCACCTGGGTGTAGCCCAGCGCCCGGCCACGCGGCAGGATCGTGATCTTGGTGACCGGGTCGGTGCCAGGCAACCCGGCCGCGACCAGAGCGTGACCGCCCTCGTGGTAGGCCGTCATCAGCTTCTCCTGCTCGCTCATCAGGTGCGAGTGACGCTGCGGGCCCATGCTGACGCGGTCGATCGCCTCGTCGAGGAGGTGCTCGTCGATCTGCTTCTTGTCCTGGCGGGCGGTGAGCAGGGCCGCCTCGTTGAGCACGTTGGCGAGGTCGGCGCCGGTGAACCCCGGCGTACGACGAGCCACGGCGAACAGGTCGACGTCGGTCGCGATCGGCTTTCCGCGGGAGTGCACCTGCAAGATCTTGTGCCGGCCGTCCATGTTCGGTGCCGAGACGCCGACCATCCGGTCGAAGCGGCCGGGACGCAGCAGTGCGGGGTCGAGCACGTCGGGACGGTTGGTGGCCGCGATCAAGATGACCCCGCCGCGCACGTCGAAGCCGTCCATCTCGACGAGGAGCTGGTTCAGAGTCTGCTCCCGCTCGTCGTGCCCACCGCCCATGCCGGCACCACGGTGGCGACCGACAGCGTCGATCTCGTCGATGAAGACGATG
The DNA here is from genome assembly GCA_013698435.1 of Nocardioidaceae bacterium. Classification (GTDB taxonomy): domain Bacteria; phylum Actinomycetota; class Actinomycetes; order Propionibacteriales; family Nocardioidaceae; genus JACDHG01. Next base: position 5,155 of record JACCVA010000442.1, read on the forward strand.
GCAGGGGCGTTCTCCTTGGCCTGCTCGAACAGGTCGCGGACACGTGAGGCGCCGACGCCGACGAACATCTCGACGAAGTCGGAGCCGGAAATCGAGTAGAAGGGGACGTTTGCCTCACCGGCGACGGCGCGCGCCAGCAGTGTCTTGCCGGTTCCCGGCGGGCCGTAGAGCAGCACACCCTTGGGGATCTTGGCGCCCACGGCCTGGAACTTCGCCGGCTGCTGGAGGAACTCCTTGATCTCGTGCAGCTCTTCGATGGCCTCGTCGACGCCGGCCACGTCCGAGAAGGTCGTCTTCGGCGTGTCCTTGCTGACGATCTTCGCCTTGGACTTGCCGAACTGCATGACGCGGCCGCCGCCGCCCTGCAGGCTGTTCATCATGAAGAGGAAGAACAAGACGATGAGCAGGATTGGCAAGAAGCTGGTGATCAGCGTCCAGAACAGGCTCGGCTGAGGCACCTCGACGTCGTAGGTGTCGGAGATGTCGCCGTTGTCGACCTCGGCCTGCACCAGCCGGGCGAGCCGCGGGCCCTGCGCCAGCAGCCACTGCGCCGTGACCTTGTCACCGTTCTCGAGGGTCGCCTCGATCGTCTGGTCACCGTCGACCAGGATGACGCTCTTGACGTCGCCGGACTGGAGGGTGTCGATCATCTTCGAGGTCGAGATCTCCTCCGCGCCACCGCGAGAGGAGACCTGTTCGAGCACGACCAAGGTGACGATCGCGAAAAGCGCGACCCACAACCACGGCCCACGGAACCAACGCTTCACGCTTGTCATCCGGGGCAAGACGGCCCCGTTCCTCCTACCCATCACTGACGGTCAAGGCCTCCATTGTCACCTACCGACAAAATCGGCGGGGGAGCAGTCGGAAATCCGTCCGCAGGCGGGCCGGGTGGTGCTCCGCGACGACGAACGCTGGATCAGGTGTAGACATGCGGCGACAGTGTCGCCACCGACCGCAGGTTGCGATACGACTCGTTGTAGTCGAGTCCGTACCCCACGACGAACTCGTTAGGGATGTCGAACCCGACGTACTTCACGTCGACGGCCATCTGCTGGGCGTCCGGTTTGCGCAGGAGCGTGCAGGTGCTGACCGTGCGTGGGCCGCGGGACTCCAGGTTGGCCACCAACCACGACAGGGTCAGCCCGGTGTCGATGATGTCCTCGGTGACCAGCACATCCCTGCCGGTGATGTCGGTGTCGAGGTCCTTGAGGATGCGCACCACACCCGACGAGGTCGTGCCGGAGCCGTACGACGAGACCGCCATCCAGTCCATCTCGACGTGACGGTTGAGCGAGCGGGCAAGGTCGGCCATCACCATCACCGCCCCCTTGAGCACTCCGACGAGCAGCAGGTCGCGACCGGCGTAGTCGCGCTCGATCTCGGCAGCCAGCTCACCGAGCCGGCGTTGGATCTGCTCCTCGGTGAGGAGGACGTTCGTGAGGTCGGCTTCGACGTGCGTGACGTCCACAGGCTCTCCAGCGGGGGTGGAAGGGGGGTGGCAGGCGAGCACTAGCGTGCCACAGCGGCGTACGTCTTCCGACACACGGCGGCAAACGTACGGCGTGGCCCCCCACGTCACCCGGCAGCGAACCACAGCACGTCACCGCGCCGGGCCACGCTGACGCGTCCCGGCAGGTCGATCGCCGCCTGCCCGTGCCAGTGCGTGAGGAGCCGCTCGACCGCATCGACGTGCCGCGCGAAGAGCTCTCCGGCAGGACTGCCCGCCTCGAGCGCCGCCAGCCGGAGCGCGCGGCGGCGCAGCGCGTCGGGAGCGCTGACCAGCGCCGCCACCCGCAGGCCGCCATCTCCGGTGCAGGCGGCGGCGTACAGCTCGTCCGCCAGCAGGTCGAGCGCGTCCGCATCGTGCCGCGCCGCCGTGGCCGTGCGCGCCAGCGCCTCGACCACACCCGGACCGAGCGCCTCCTTGAGGGCAGGAAGGGCGCCGTGTCGCACCCGCACCCGGGCGAAGCGGCGATCGGCGTTGTGGGGGTCGTCCCACACCTCGATCCCGAGCGCGTCACACGTACGCCGCGTGGTGACCCTGCCGAGCTCCAGCAGCGGGCGTCGGTAGCGACCTTGCACGGGCGCCATACCGGCGAGCGAGCGGGAGCCGCTGCCTCGCGCCAACCCCAACAGCACCGTCTCGGCCTGGTCATCGCGGGTGTGGCCGAGTAATACGACGGCGTCGTCGTCGCTGGCGGCCCGCTCAAGCGCGTCGTAGCGGGCGGCGCGGGCGGCGGCCTCAGGGGAGCCGTGCGGCGCCACCTCCACCTCGACGACGCCGACCTCGCTCATCCCCAACGCTCGTAGTCGCGACGCCACCAGCGCCGCCACCGCCGCCGATCCCGGCTGGAGCGCGTGGTCGACGACGACCGCTCGGGCCAACCAACCGGCGGCTCTGCCCTCGAACACCGTCGCAGCGGCGAGCGCCATCGAGTCGGCGCCGCCGGAGCAGGCCACGATGAGGCAGCGTCCCGGCTCGAGATCCTCCAGCGCAGTCCGCACTGCCCGTCGCACATCGGCGACGGCCGGATCGAGCCGACCCGGCGTACGGCGGTCGGAGGGCATCGATCGGCTCGGGCGCGCGGTTCAGCCGTGGACGCGGGTGACCCAGCGCGCCGGATCGCCGATCTCGCCCTTGCCGGGAAGGTTGCCGGGGTTGTCCCAGACGGCGTTGAAGCCGTCCATACCCACCTTGTCGACCACACCACGAACGAAGACGGCACCGTCGCGGTACTGCCGCAGCTTCGCGTCGAAGCCGAGCAGCCGCCGTACCATCTGGTCGATCGGGCCGGCGCCCGCACGCCGCTTGGTGAACTTCTTGCGGATCGTCTCGACGCTGGGAATGACCTGCGGACCGACGCCGTCCATCACCACGTCAGCATGCCCCTCGAGCAACGACATCACCGCGGTGATGCGCTCGACGACCTCCTTCTGCTCGGCCGTCTGCATGATGTCGAGCAGCGATGCCTCGGAGTCGCCGCGGAAGAGCTCGCCGACGCGGTTGATGCCGTCACGCATCATCTGCGCCAGCTTGTTGGGGTCGAGCTCGGCACTGTCGATCAGCCCGGAGATCTCGCCCAGCAGATGGCTGCGCAACCACGGCACAGCCGTGAACTGCACCCGGTGGGTCTCCTCGTGGACGCACACCCACAACCGGAAGTCATGCGGGTCCACCTCGAGCTCACGCTCGACCTGCACCACGTTGGGGGCGACGAGCAGGAGCCGGCCGCCGTGGGTGTCACCGCCCGTGTAGAACGGGTCGAACTGACCGAGCACCTTGTTGGACAGGTACGCCAACAGGCCTCCGGCTTCGAGCCCGGTGACCCGGGATCCGATGGCGGCGGTCACCTGGCCGGGGTTGCCACGCTTGTCACGCAGCTTGGCGATGAGCGGTCGCAGCACTTCCCGAAACCCGTCTGCGTTGGCCTCGACCCAGCCACCTCGGTCGACGACGAGCACGGGTGCGGACGCCGACTCGGCGTGCAGACCGGTGAAGCTGCGCACGTGCACCTCGGCGGTGGTCGCACTCGAGCGCAGCTCCCCGACCACAGAGCGGGCCTCGTCGCGGCCGATGTCCGGACCCGGACGCATCAGCCGCTTCGCGGTCGTCACGGCGAGATCCCAGTCCACCATCTCCGGTGCGTCGTCAGCCATGCATACACCGTACGGGGTCGTTCACGACGAAAACCCAGTGCGCCGGGTGCCCTACGGCGGGCACCCTGGCCGCATGAACCCGACCCCTGCTTATCTGCAGCCCTTCATCCTCCCCATCGAGCCGGTGGAGCCGGTGCGCGAACGCGCGACCGACTGGTACCTCCCGGCTGCCGACGGCCGAGCGCCCGCAGTCGTCTTCATCCACGGCGGCCCGGTGCCTCCAGCACTGCAACCACGACCGACGGGCTGGCCCGTCTACGAGGCGTACGGCAGCTGGGCGGCGGGAGCGGGGTTCGTGGGGGTGACGTTCGATCACGGGTTCACCGGCCTCGACGCGCTCGACCGCGCCCTGGGCGACATCGCCGAGGTGATCGACATCGTGCGGACACATCCACGGGTCGACCCGCATCGGTTGGTGCTGTGGGGATTCTCCGGGGCCGGCATGCTGCTCGGGCCATGGCTGGCAGACCCTCCCCCGTTCCTGCGCGGAGTGGCCGCTTCCTACCCAGCCTGTCGCCCGCTGCAACCAGTACAGGACCCACCGCTGACGATGGCCGAGGGGGTGGCGACGGCCGGTGACCTGCCGCTACTGCTGACCCGGGTCGGCCTTGAGCGTGCCGAAGTCGCTGAGACCGTCTCAGAGTTCGTCGCTGCCGCACAGGCCGCGAACGCACGGCTCGACATCGTCGACGTAGGCCAAGGGCAGCACGGGTTCGACAACCAGGACGACACCGAGCAAGCGCGTGCTGCCATCCGTGCCGCGATGACGTGGGTGAACAGCCGTCTCGGCGGCGAGGACTGATCCCGGCGTACTGGCGGTCGAACCGTACTCCGGTCAGCAGCCGCAGGTGGCGAGCAGGGCGGCAATCCGGTCGAGCTGGTCACGGGCGTCGAGCGTCTTGATCACCGGCACCCGATCCGCGACCGCCGCGAAGACGAGCACTGCTCCGTCGGCGGTGTGCACCAGCCCGGCGAGCCCATGCACGCCCATCAGCGTGCCGGTCTTCGCCCGCACGGCCCCGAGGCCCGTCGGTGCGTCCAACACGAAGCGGTAGCCGAGGCTGCCTGAGAAGCCTGCGACGGGCAGCGTCGAGACGACCGTTCGCAGCTCGGGATGCGCGTCGGACGCGGCCAGCTGCAGGACCTGGATGAGCGCGGCCACCGGCAGCTCGTTGGTCCGCGCCAAGCCGCTGCCGTCGTCGAGAGACGCCCGGCTCAGGTCGACGCCGAGGCCGTCGAGGGTTGCCTCCACCGCCGTCACCCCTGCCGCGAACGAGCCGGGCCTGTCCTGCGAGAGGGCAACGTGTCGCAGCAGCACCTCTGCACCCTCGTTGTCGCTGAGCTCGATCACGTGCTGGACGATCTGGGCCAGCGTAGGCGACGTGACCGCGGCAACCTGAGGTGCCTGAGCGCCGGCGCGGGTCTGGATGGGCTCGCCTACGACCTGCACCCCCCGCTTGCTGAGCAGTGCGGCGAACCGGTCGGCTGCCTCCTCGGCCGGGTCGGCCACGCGATGCGCATACCCCGCAACCTGGCGCCCTTCATCCACCCAGAGCGCCGAGATCGGGCTGACGATCGACTCCGGGATGTAGCTGGGTTCCCAAGCAGGGTTCACCTCCGGCCCGCTGAAGAGCGAGACGTCATAGCCCAGCCGCACCTTCGCCACGCCATCCTTGCCCAGCTGGACAGCCGTCTTCCGAGCAAGCTGCTGAAGGCTCGCGGGCCGGGGGTACGTCGACGTGACCCCTTCCGTTGGGACCTGCACCTTGTCGGTGAGCAACGGATCTCCCCCGCCCACGAGCACCAGGCTGCGTGGGTTGCGGCCCCGAACGACCGTCGTAGAGAAGGTGTGGTCGGGTCCCAGCTCTTCGAGCGCCGCCGTGGTGGTCAGCAGCTTGAGCGTCGAGGCGGGAGTGACGAGATCGTGACCGCCGTGCCGCCAGGCGAGCTTGCCGTCGCCCAGCCGTGCGACCGCCACCCCGACGTGCCTGCCCAGCTGCGACCTGTCGTCGACAGCGTCGGCGATCAGGGCCTCGATTCCTGCCGTGGTGGCAGCCGGCCCCTGCGCGGCGGTCAGCACCTCGGCGGCGGCAGGCGGCGCCTGCAGACTGAGTCCTGGGCCTGATGCTGGCGGGCCGACGACCTCCGTTGGCGGCGAGGGCGCCGAGGAGAGTGAGGGGATGAGCCCCAGGTACGCCGCTGCGCCACCTGCCAACGCCAGCACCATGACCGCGGCACCGACCTTGTGCATGAGGCTTCCACGCTCGTCGCGGCCGGTACCCCGGCCAAGCGTGCGCGCGGCACCGCTGACGTCATGCACAAGCCGGCTCACGTAGGGGACACTAGCCGCAGGGGCGCGACCTGCTCGGACGGTCACGGCGCCCGCGAGCGGGAGAGGAGTGCAACGGTGGATTTCGACGTCACCATCGAGATACCCAAGGGTCAACGCAACAAGTACGAGGTCGACCACATCTCCGGGCGGATCCGGCTCGATCGCACTCTCTTCACCGCGACGCAGTACCCGGCCGACTACGGCTTCATCGACAACACCCTCGGCCAAGACGGCGACCCGCTCGACGCGCTCGTGCTGCTTTCGGAGCCGACGTTCCCGGGCTGCCTGATACACGCCCGCACCATCGGGATGTTCCGGATGTCCGACGAGAAGGGACGCGACGACAAGGTGCTGTGCGTGCCCTTCAACGATCCGCGGCAGGAGCACCTGCGCGACATCCACCACATGGCCGAGTTCGACCGGCTGGAGATCCAGCACTTCTTCGAGGTCTA
>JACCVA010000058.1 GCA_013698435.1 Nocardioidaceae bacterium
CGGGAGCGAAGACCGGTAGCCGCACCGGCTCCGGCTCCGGAGCGGGTGCGGGGGCGGGGGCGGGAGCGAAGACCGGTAGCCGCACCGGCTCCGGCTCGGGGGCCGGCCGCTGCTTGGTCCCGTGCACCTCGATCACGTTGACCGGAGCAGCCAGCTGCTTGCGGGCCACGACCCGCTTGCGAACGAGCTTGCCGTTCTCGCGGACGATCTTGTAGGTGACACGCTCCTTGCCTGCCTTGCCGTCGCGGGCCATCCGGGTCTGGTCGACGTACAGGCTGGCGCTCTCGCGGACGACCGTGTCGTAGGCGACGCTGACGACAACGTCGTGCTTCTTCTTCATCACGCGGGTGACGACGATCGTCATGCCGTCATCGACCTTGGTCGACAGCTTCGGCCTCACCTCGTCGTAGCGCGTCAGCCTGACGCCGCTGTCCAGCAGCGCCTCGTTGACGGTCCGCTCCAACGTGGTGACGTCGACTGGCTTGCGCTTGCCCACCGTGATGGTCAGATCCTTCGGCGTGGTGACGACGAGCGTCATGCCGTCACGCGAGATCGACGCCGAGCGGCTGGTGGACAGCTCCGCACCGGCGGTGAACCGCTGGCCGATCTGCGCCAGCGCGTCGGTGACGTTGGTGGCGGTCGTCCAGTACGTCTGCTTGACGCCGTCGACCTTGACGGTCAGCTGCCGGCCGTACGAGACGGCGATCCGGCTGCCCTCGTCGATCTCGGTCTCCGGCGCGGGGGCGACGGCGTCGTGGGCGCGAAGGTCGACGCCTTCGGACTCGAGCACGTCAGCCACGGTGTCGGCGTAGGTCGTGACGGTCTTTTCCTTGCCGTCGATCGAGATGGTGACGGACTTCTTGGCGGTCGCGAACGCCACGCCACCGACCACGAGGGTGGCGGCAACGACGACGGACATGATCGCGAGGATGATCCTCTTCGACACGATGCTCCAGGGTTTTGAGGGGGTCCCGGCTCACACGACGGGGCGGCGGCCTCGGTTGAGGGTCTACTGTGCGCCGCTTTGGTGGGGTATGCAGGGGTGCCTGCTGCCGGCCAACAAGTCCCCGACCATGCCAGATGGTCGCACCGATAGCAAAAAAATCGTCGGCCGTCTGTGCGTAGTGGTGACCCGGATCACCCTGGGGAAGGACCGATGCGACCACAGCGGTCCCATCAGCCCCATCTTCACCCCCAGCGGCCTCCGAAAGCGGCGTCGGTGTTGGCCTCGATGGCAGCGCAGAGCACCTCCAGGTCGACGCCCTTCTCCTGCGCCATCGCCCGGACGGTGGTGGGGATGAGGTAGCTGGCGTTCGGTCGCCCTCGGTAGGGGGTCGGCGCCAGGAAGGGCGCGTCCGTCTCGACGAGGATCCGATCCAGCGGCGCCACCGCCAATGCCCCGCGGATGCTCTGAGCGTTCTTGAACGTGACGGTGCCGGCGAACGACAGGTAGGCCCCGCGGTCGAGACACTGCCGGGCGAAGCCGGCGTCACCGGAGAAGCAGTGCAGCACAGTGCGAGCGGGCACCCCATGCTCGTCGAGCATCGCGAGAATGTCGTCGTGGGCGTCGCGGTCGTGGATGACCAGTGTCTTGTCGAGCTTGATGGCAAGCCTGATGTGCGCGGCAAAGGAGTGCTGCTGGGCGGCGACGCCTTCGGGACCGGTGCGGTAGTAGTCGAGACCGGTCTCGCCGACAGCCCGCACCCGCAGACTCGACGCCGCCAGCAGCTCGATCTCGGCCAAGGCTTCGTCGAGCTGCCCCTCGGCGGCGATCTTCGGCGCCTCGTTCGGGTGCAGCGCGACCCCAGCCACGATGGCGTCGTACGCCGACGCGGTCTCGACGGCCCAGGCGGCGCCGGGAAGGTCGCAGCCGATCTGCACGATGCGCGGCACACCTACCTGCGTGGCCAGCCTGAGCGCCTCGCCCGGGTCGAGCCAGCTCTCGCCGTCCTCGATGTCGAGGTGGCAGTGGTTGTCGACAACCGGCACCGGCAGCGGCTCCGGCAGGGGCGGCCGGCTGATGTCGCGGGAGCTGCCGAACTCGGCGTTCACCCGCGAGCGGGTCGACGCCACACCTACGCCCCTGCCTCGACGCGGAGCCGGGCGAGCTCCTCGTCCACGATGCGCGGGAACAGAGAGGCGCCCTTCGTCAGCGTGGCACCGGCGGGCAGCTGACCCCAGCGGCCGGAGTCCTGCACCCGCTGGTCGGCCAGTGGGCCGATCGCGTCGGCACCGAGCGCCGACCACAACGCTGCCGCGGTCTTCGGCAGTACTGCGTGATGGAGCACCGCGACCGCACGCAGGCTTTCGGCGGCCGCGTAGAGGGTCGTCGCAAGCCTGGCACGGCCCTCGTCGGAGTCGTCCTTCGCGACTCTCCACGGCTCCTGCTCGGTGACATAGCCGTTGATCGTGCCCACGAAGTCGGCCACCGCCGTGACCGCCTCGTGGATCGCGACGCGGTCGATCGCTTCGTCTGCACGAGCCGCAACCTGCGCCAATTTTTCAACCAGCTCTCGTTCGGGAGCAGTAAGCGCAGCCGGCTCCGGCAAGATGCCGTCGAAGTACTTGCCGACCATGGCGGTGACCCTTGAGGCGAGGTTGCCCAGACCGTTCGCCAGCTCGCTCATGTAGACCGCCGACATGTGCTCCCACGAGAAGTTGCCGTCGGAGCCGAAGGTGATGGTCCGCATGAAGTAGTAGCGGTAGGCATCGGAGCCGAAGGTGTCGACGATCTCGCTCGGATGGATGGCGGTCGCCTTCGACTTGCTCATCTTCTGCCCGCCGACCTGCAGCCAGCCGTGCGCGAACACCCGGCGCGGCACCTCGACGCCAGCAGCCATCAGCATCGCCGGCCAGATGACGGCGTGGAAGCGAAGGATGTCCTTGCCGACAAGCTGAACGTCAGCCGGCCAGACCCGATCGAACCGCTCGCTGTCGGTGCCGAACCCGGCCGCGGTGACGTAGTTGAGGAGGGCGTCGATCCAGACGTAGAAGACGTGCTCGGTGTCCCAAGGCACCGGGATGCCCCAGGCGAACGTGGACCGCGAGATCGACAGGTCCTGCAGGCCCTGCTTGACGAAGGCGACGACCTCGTTGCGCGCACTCTCGGGCTGCACGAACGTCGGCTGGTCCGCATACAGCGCGAGCAGCCGGTCGGCGTACTTGCTCAGGGCGAAGAAGTAGTTCGTCTCGGACAGCGTCTCGACCGGCCGCTCGTGGATCGGGCAGAGTTTGACGCCGTCAGGCCCGTCGAACAGCTCGGCCGGCAGCTTGAACTCCTCACAGGCGATGCAGTAGGGGCCCTCGTACGTGCCCTCGTACACGTCACCCGCGTCGTGGATCGTCTGCCAGAACTCCTGGACCCGCACCGTGTGCCGGCGCTCGGTCGTGCGGATGAAGTCGTCGTTGCTGGCATCCACGATGTCGAGGACGGGCATCCACTCGGTGGCGACGAGGTGGTCGGCCCAGTCCTGTGGGCTCACGCCGTTCTGCTCGGCCGCTTCGAGCACCTTCTGCCCGTGCTCGTCGGTGCCGGTGAGGAAGACGACGTCCTCGCCACGCTGGCGGTGCCACCGGGCCAGCACATCCGCGGCCACGGTTGTGTACGCGTTGCCGATCGACGGAGGCGCCGTCACGTAGTAGATGGGCGTCGTGACGTAGAACGCCGATTCGCGCTGGTCGGGCATGACGTCAATCCTAGGGGCGGTGGTCCAGTCGGTTTTCCGCGTCCCGGCGGAACGCAACCGACTTGTCAGGGTGCTGTGGACGCCTGCACGCTCACGCCACGCTGACAACTCGGTCTGGGGTTCAGCGGTGGGCGGCGGCGTACACGGTCTTTCGGGCGATGCCGGTACGCCGAGCGACGGTGGCGACGGCGTCCTTGGTGCTCGAGCCGGCCTCGACCTCGAACACGACCAGCGCGCGGAGCTCGGCCGAGTCGAGGTCGGCGGGCGGCGGCACGGCCGCACCGGCGACGACGATGGTGACCTCGCCGCGGACGCCGTCGCCCGCCCAGGCGACGAGGTCTGCGAGGGGGCCTCGGCGTACCTCTTCATGGGTCTTCGTCAGCTCCCGGCAGACGGCTCCCAGCCGGTACGCACCGAAGGCCTCCACCATCGCAGCCAGGGCACGCTCGGTGCGATGCGGAGCCTCGAAGAAGACGAGGGTTCGTTGCTCAATCGCCAGCTCCGCGAGCCGTCGTGAGCGCTCACCGCCCTTGCGGGGCAGGAAGCCCTCGAAGCAGAACCGGTCGACCGGCAACCCGGAGACAGCCAGCGCGGTCAGCACCGCCGAAGGTCCGGGCACGGCCGTGACCGCGACTCCGGCGGCGACGGCCGCCGCAACCAGGCGGTAGCCGGGGTCGGAGATGCTCGGCATCCCGGCGTCGGTCACCAGGACGACCCGCTCCCCCGCCACCAGCGCCTCGACCAGCTGCGGTGTGCGCTGGGACTCGTTTCCCTCGAAGTACGACACCACCCGGCCACTCAGCCCAACGCCGAGATCGGCCACCAGACGGCGGAACCTCCTGGTGTCCTCCGCTGCGATCACGTCGGCCGCGGCGAGCTCGGCCGCCAGCCGAGGCGACGCATCCTCGATCCGACCGATCGGAGTCGCGGCGAGGACCAACGTCATAGCCGCATCCTCGCAGCCAGAGCGGGGTTCGACGACCACCGGCGTCGCCGGAGATCGCCCCGCCAGGAACGTACGATGTCCGAGATGGCGACGACGACCGAGGCTGCGGCGAGCGCGTCAGCCGCCAAGCGCAGCACCTCTGTGGCGCTGTTGGGCAGCACGATCGACGGCACGCCGTTGCCGCGTCTGCGCAGGCGGTTGACGCCGCTGTCCTTCCACAGCGACGTCGTGTGGGGCTGGTTGGCGCCGATCGTCATCACCGTGTGCGCCGGCATCCTGCAGTTCTGGAACCTCAGCACCCCGCACGACATCACGTTCGACGAGACGTACTACGCCAAAGACGCCTACTCGCTGCTGATCAAGCATCACGCCACCAATTTCGAGAACGACGGCAACGACAAGAACGGCAGCGAGGCGGACGCCAAGATCAACGCGGGCACGACCGAGGGGATCTTCGCCGACGGTCCGAGCCTGGTGGTGCACCCCGAGGTCGGCAAGTGGATGATCGCCATTGGCGAGTGGCTGTTCGGCATGACGTCGTTCGGTTGGCGGTTCTCGTCAGCCGTCATCGGCACGCTGATGATCTTGGTGATGTGCCGTCTCGTCCGACGGCTCACCGGGTCGACGCTGCTCGGCTGCATCGCCGGGGCACTGCTGGCGTTCGACGGCCTGCACTTCGTGATGTCACGGATCGCGCTGCTCGACATCTTCTTGGCATTCTGGTTGCTCTGCGGGGTGCACTGCCTGGTAGCGGACCGAGACTGGGGGCGGCTCAAGCTGGCCAGACGGTACGAGATCTCGCCGACGTTCGGCCGCTGGGAGTTGGGCCCGGTGCGAGGCTTCTTGCTGCGACCGTGGCGGATCACGGCTGGCGTCTGTTTCGGTCTCGCCGCGGGCACCAAGTGGAGCGCGGTCTTCGTGGTGGGTGGCTTCGGCCTGCTGATCTGGCTCTGGGACTCAGGCATGAGGCGCTCGATCGGCGTGAGGTGGGCTCCCCTCAAGTCGTTGCTCGTCGACGCCATCCCGTCGTTCTTCTCGATCATCGTGGTAGGGCTGATCGTCT
>JACCVA010000485.1 GCA_013698435.1 Nocardioidaceae bacterium
CGGACGAAGTCCAAGTTCGGCTCGCGGCTCGAGCCGTTCATGCAGGTCGACGTTCAGCTCGCGCACGGCCGCACGCTCGACATCGTCACCCAGGTAGAGACGATCGCACCGCTCGGGCATGCGATCAGCAACGACTACCGGCGTTACACGGCCGGCACCGCGATGCTGGAGACCGCCGAGCGGCTGGTCGCTGAGGAGCGCGAGCCGGCGGTCCAGCAGTACCTGCTGCTGGTGGGCGGCCTGCGCGCGCTGGCCGCGGCCGACCTCGACCCGACGCTGGTGCTCGACTCGTTCCTGCTGCGGTCGCTGGCGATCGCGGGGTATGCGCCGACGTTCGAGGTGTGCGCGCGGTGTGGAGCCACCGGACCGCACCGCAGCTTCAGCGCCGGTGCAGGGGGGATGCTCTGCGGTGGGTGCCGCCTCCCCGGCTCTGCGTCCCCGGCTGCCGACACCGTGCTGCTGCTCGGGGCGCTGCTGGCCGGCGACTGGGTGGCGGCGAACGCCGTCGACGTGCGGTACCGCAAGCCGGCCAGCGGCATCGTGGCGGCCTACCTGCAGTGGCATCTCGAGCGCGGGCTGCGCTCGCTGGTTCACGTCGAGCGCTGAGCGCCGCTGACTCGGCCAAGATCCGACTCTGAAGCGGTCCTGACCACCTGAGAGTCGGATCCTGCCGCCACGCGGAGTTGATGCCAGAGTGGACGGGTGACTGACGACGCCTGGGCGAAGCCCCCGGAGCTGCCGACGGAGCTCATTCCCCACCATGTCGCGGTGATCATGGACGGGAACGGCCGGTGGGCCAGGCAACGAGACCTGCCGCGCACGGCAGGTCACGAGCGAGGAGAGGCCGCACTCTTCGACATCGTCGAGGGGGCGATCGAGGCCGGGGTGCGGTACGTGTCGGCGTACGCCTTCTCCACCGAGAACTGGCGACGCTCGCCGGAGGAGGTGCGCTTCCTGATGGGCTTCAATCGCGACGTCATAAGGCGGCGGCGCGATGAGATGCACGCGTTGGGGGTGCGCGTGAGGTGGGCCGGGCGGCGTCCGCGGCTATGGGCGTCGGTGATCAAGGAGCTTCAGGTCGCCGAGGAGTTGACGCGGGACAACCACGTGCTGACGTTGACGATGTGTGTCAACTACGGCGGTCGCGCCGAGATCACCGACGCGGCGGCGACGTTGGCCCGTGCTGCGGCGGCGGGCAGAGTCGATCCCGACCGGATCGACGAGAAGGCGTTCGCCCGGGCGCTCTACGTCCCAGAGCTCCCCGACGTCGACATGGTGCTGCGCTCCTCGGGGGAGAACCGGTTCAGCAACTTCATGCTGTGGCAGTCGGCGTACGCCGAGATGGTCTTCATGGACGTGCTCTGGCCCGACGTCGACCGGCGTACCCTCTTCGAGGCCATCGACATCTACGCGCGCCGCGACCGCCGCTACGGCTCCGCCTGAACTGCTTCGCTGCGGCCGCCCTCACCGCAAGTGCGGGGATCTGCATGGCTTGAGCGGCGTGTCGCGATGCAGGTTCCCGCAATTTTAGGGAGGAGAAGGTCAGGCGGGCGGGTGGGTCGCGCAGGACTCGCAGGTGCCGAAGATCTCGAGCGTGTGCTCGACCTCGGCGAAGCCGTGTGCGCGGGCCGTCTTCGTGGCCCACGACTCGACGGCCGGGCCCTCGATCTCGACCGTGCGCCCACAGGTCCGGCAGACGAGGTGGTGGTGGTGCCCGGTGCTGCACTGGCGGTAGACGGACTCGCCGTCAGGCGCCCGGAGTACGTCGATCTCACCGGCCTCAGCCAACGCCGTCAGGGTGCGGTAGACGGTGGTCAGCCCGACGTCCTCGCCGCGGTCCCGCAGCAGCTGGTGGATCTCCTGCGCGCTGCGGAACACGTCGACCTCGGCCAGTGCTGCTGCGACGGCCTTGCGCTGGCGGGTGGGGCGGGCGCCGATGAAGTTAGCGCTCATCTGGTCTCCAGCTGAGTCGAGCGCACGAGCGCTGCACAAGGATCCGACTGTGACGTTGCTCTGGCGACGAAGGAGTCGGATCGTGCTGCGGGCTCGAGGTCGGTCATGTCAGTGCTCGTCGTAGTGGTTGTCGTGGACGGCGTGTCGGTGCCCGTCATGGACGTAGTCGACGTGGTCCCCGTGACGCACGGCCACGTGCCCGCAGTCGTCACCGTGCTGGTGCCCGTGCGTCTCGTCCGCGACAAGGTGGGGGAGCGCCTCCACTGTCTCGAACGGGGCAGCGACGTTACGTCGGTGTCGGAGCAGCGTTCCCACCGGCCAGGCGGCGATGAAGACGGCGAGGGCGAGCAGCACGATCGTCGCGCCCGGTGCCACGTTGATGTAGAAGCTGGTGACGATCCCACTGACCGAGGCCAGCGCCCCGATCGCCATCGCGACGAAGATCGTCGTCTTGAAACCCTTGGTGAGCTGTTGCGCGGTCGCGACGGGCACCACCATCAAGGCGCTCACCAGCAGCAGCCCGACCGTTCGCATCGCCACCGTCACCGTCACTGCCGCCATCACCGACGTCAGCACGTTGTACGC
>JACCVA010000487.1 GCA_013698435.1 Nocardioidaceae bacterium
GCGGCTGCGCGCCGCCGGCGTCACGGTGGCGTTGGGTCACAGCGATGCGTCGTACGCCGTCTTCCGACGCGCCCTGCGCGCACTGGACGGCCAGGCGCTCGTCACCCATCTCGGCAACGGCATGCCACCGTTCCACCACCGGGCGGTCGGCCCGGTCGGCGCCTCGCTGACGGAGGCCGCGGCGGGCCGCGCCGCGGTGGAGGTGATCGGTGACGGGATGCACGTCGACGACGGCTTCGTCGCCCTGGTGTTCGCGACCGCCGCGCCGGACTCCGTCGTGCTCGTCACCGACGCGATGGAGGCCGCTGGGATGCCCGACGGTGACTACGAGCTGGGATCGCAGCGGGTACAGGTGCGTGCGGGGGTGGCACGGCTGGGCGCCGACGAGCAGGTCGACGCGGCGCCGGCCTCGATCGCCGGCGGCACCTGCCACCTGGTCGAGGTGGTGGCCCGCGCGGTTCGCGAGGCGGGAGTGCCCCTCGTCGACGCGGTGCGTGCGGCGAGCCAGACGCCCGCTCGCGTCCTGCGTCTGGCGGGGGAACGCGGAGCCTTGCTGCCGGGCCGGCTGGGCGACCTGCTGGTCGTCGACGAGGAGCTGCGGCCGGTGCGCATCATGCGGCACGGGGAATGGCTGACATGACGCTTGTCACGATGGCCGACGCGGTCGCGTCATGCCGGCCGGGCGGGCTGGGCGCCTTCAACGTGATCCAGATCGAGCACGCCGAAGCCATCGTCGCCGGGGCCGAGGTGGCAGGTCGGCCCACGGTGCTGCAGCTGTCCGAGAACACCGTGACCTACCACGGTGCCCTTGCCCCGTTGACGATCGCGTGCCTGCGGATCGCCGCCGACAGCTCCGCGGACGTCGTCGTGCATCTCGACCACGCTACCGACAAGTTGCTGGTCGAGGAGGCGGTCGGACTCGGCGTCGAGTCGGTCATGTACGACGCCTCAGCGCTGCCGCACGACGAAAACGTCGCCTCGACCGCCCAGGTGGCGCGCTGGTGCCACGAGCGCGAGGTCTCGTTGGAGGCGGAGCTCGGCGAGGTCGGCGGGAAGGACGGTGCGCATGCTCCCGGCGTACGCACCGACCCGGCGCAGGCCGCTGCCTACGTCGACGCCACCGGTGTGGACGCTCTTGCGGTCGCCGTCGGATCGTCACACGCGATGCTCACGCGGGAGGCTCGGCTCGACCACGAGCTGATCGCTGCGATCGCTGCCGAGGTGGCGGTGCCGCTGGTGCTGCACGGCTCGTCCGGTGTGCCCGACGCGGGGCTGGCTGCCGCCGTCGCCCATGGGATGGTCAAGATCAACCTGGCGACCCGGCTCAACCAGGCGATGACCGGCGCCGTGCGTGCGGCGCTTGACGCCGACGACACCATGGTCGACCCGCGCAAGTACCTGGGTCCGGGACGCGACGCGGTCGCCGCGGAGGTCAGCCGGCTGCTGACCTTGCTGCTGGCACCTTGAGCTCTCGCCCGACGAGGGTCGCCGGGCGTTGGCAGACTGGGGTCATGACGACGCCGTGGGTCCTGCACGTGGACCTCGACCAGTTCATCGCGGCCGTGGAGGTGCTGCGACGACCCGAGCTGGCGGGGCGGCCCGTGGTCATCGGTGGCCGGGGTGACCCGACCGAGCGTGGGGTGGTCTCGACCGCGTCGTACGAGGCGCGGGAGTCAGGTGTCGGTTCGGGCATGCCGCTGCGGCTCGCGGCCCGCAAGTGCCCCGACGCTGTCTTCCTCGCGGTGGACGCGCCGGCGTACGAAGAGGCGTCTGCCCGGGTGATGGAGACGCTGCGCTCGCTCGACGCGGTGGTCGAGGTGCTCGGCTGGGACGAGGCTTTCCTCGGTCTCGACACCGCCGACCCTGAGGCGAGCGCCCGGGCGGTTCAGCAGGCGGTGCTCGACGCGACCGGGCTGCACTGCTCGGTCGGCATCGGTGACAACAAGCTGCGGGCGAAGATCGCCACCGACTTCGGCAAGCCGCGCGGGGTCTTCCGGCT
This sequence comes from Nocardioidaceae bacterium, assembly GCA_013698435.1. Lineage (GTDB taxonomy): Bacteria > Actinomycetota > Actinomycetes > Propionibacteriales > Nocardioidaceae > JACDHG01. The sequence continues at coordinate 2,000 of JACCVA010000487.1, forward strand.
CACCGACGACAACTGGTACGCAGTAATGGCCGACCGGCCCACCCAGGCACTGTGGGGGATCGGCAACAAGACGGCCAAACGCCTTGCCGGACTCGGTATCGCAACCGTGCGCGAGCTGGCGCAGTCCGACCCACACGAGCTGGCGGCGCAGCTCGGGCCGACGATGGGGCCGTGGTACCGACGGCTGGCCCGAGGGGTCGACGCCTCGGCGGTCGACGCCACTCCGTACGTCGCCCGCGGGCACGGCCGGGAGACCACCTTCCAGCAGAACCTGACCGACTCGGGGGAGATCGTGACCGAGGTACGCCGACTGGCCGAGCGGGTCGCCGACGACCTGCGACGCGAGGGACGGCCGGCGGTCCGCGTCGGCCTCAAGGTGCGCTACGCACCCTTCGAGACCCACACCCGCAGCCTGACGCTGGCCGCCCCCACCGAGGAGGCCGCAGACATCACGGCCGCGGCGTTGAGTCTGGCGTCGAAGCTCGACCGCGACCGCGCCGTGCGGCTGCTGGGAGTCCGGGCCGAGATGCAGCACAAGCCCTCGACCTGACCCAAAGTCTGCAGGAGTACGTGCTTGATCCTTGTCACAGCGACAATACAAGGGTGCGAAGATGCACGCTGCGACAATTAGGCTGCGATGATGGTCTACACCTCGAAGTACCCGCCGTTCTTCGTGACCGTGGACGGAGTCGTGCTGACCGTTCGCGACGATGCGCTGTGCGCGCTGGTGGTGACACGCGGCGGCGAACCGTACAAGGGCACACTGGCGCTGCCTGGTGGGTTCGTCGACATCGACGAGGACCTGCCGGTGGCGGCGGTGCGGGAGCTGTCGGAGGAGACCGGCCTGTCGGTGCGCGGCCAACACGTCGAGCAGCTGGCGACCTACGGTGCTCCCGACCGCGACCCGCGCCACCGGACGATCTCGGTGGCGTATCTCGTCGTCCTCCCTGACCTGGCGGAGCCGGTCGGCGGAGACGACGCGACCGACGCGCACTGGCACCGGGTGACCTGGCTGCTGGCCCGCAAGGACCGGCTCGCCTTCGACCACCGGCACATCCTGCGCGACGGTGTCGAGCGAGCGCGCGCCAAGCTCGAGTACACCGCCCTGGGCACGTCGTTCTGCGGGTCGTTGTTCACGATCGCGGAGCTGCGCCGGGTGTACGAGGTGGTGTGGGGAGTCGAGCTGGACCCTGGGAACTTCCATCGCAAGGTGACCGGCGTACCCGGCTTCGTCGAGCCCAGCGGCGAGAAAGCCAGCCGCGGCACGGGTAGGCGGGCGACGCTGTACCGGCGGGGGCCGCTGGCGGCGCTGAACCCGCCGCTGACCCGAACCGCGATGAAGTAGGACGGACCCGCTCTGGAAGTCTCCCTACTTTCGAGTAACAATGGCCTCACCACCCTTCTGTGCTCGAGTGAGGATCGACGTGACCGACATCCAGACCCCCCAGCGCGACGTCAGCGAGCGTGAGGCACGCGAGGTGGCTGAGGCGGCGCGACAGACCGAGTGGACGCGGCCGAGCTTCGCCAAGGGGCTCTACCTCGGCAGCTTCGACATGTCGCTCATCCACCCGCACCCCCGCGCGAAGGATGACGACGTCGAGCGTGGCGAGGAGTTCCTCGTCCGTCTCC
>JACCVA010000489.1 GCA_013698435.1 Nocardioidaceae bacterium
ATGTAGGCGCTGAGCGCCCGCACCTCCTCGCTGTCGAACACCGGCTCCTTTTGCGGTGCCTGTGTCCCCGACTGCTTCATCGGCATCCTGCCGGTGCCGACCTGGAAGTCGACAGCAGCGGCGCCGACCCCGACAAGGGGAGGGCCGTAGTTGCTGCCGCGCTTGGTGACGATGCCCTCGGCGTTCAGTCCGTGGCACGACGAGCAGCTGACGACATAGAGCTGACGGCCGGCGGAGATCAGCTCCTCGTCGGCCTTGCTGCTTTCGTCGGCGGCCGCCGGACGCACTGTCGAGTACAGAGCGCCGACCGCAAGCAGGCCGAGCAGCACCACCAGCAACCCGGCGAGGGGATGCCGACGTCGAGCCGACAGGTACTTCACGTGGGCGCCCCTTTCTCGGTCATCACTGCAACAGGTAGATGGTGGCGAACAGAGCGATCCACACCACGTCGACGAAGTGCCAGTAGTAGGACACGACGATGGCGGTGACCGCTTGCTCGTGGGTGAACGTGCGTGCCACAAACGTACGTCCCAGCACAAAGAGAAACGCGATCAGCCCACCGGTCACGTGCAGCCCGTGGAAACCGGTGGTGAGGTAGAAGATCGAGCCGTACGCCGAGGAGGGGATCGTGACGTTCTCCTCGACCAGCGCGGCGTACTCGAGGGCCTGCCCACCGATGAAGAAAGCCCCCATCGCGTAGGTGAGCACGAACCACTCCCGCAGACCCCACTTGCCGACCTGGAAGACCTTGCCTGAGCGGCCGACCTGACCGCGCTCGGCAGCGAACACACCCAGCTGGCAGGACACCGAGCTGAGCACGAGGACCAACGTGTTGACCGACGCGAACGGCACGTTGAGCTTCTGCGTCTCCTGCGCCCACAGCTGGACCGTGTCGGGCGTGGCACTGCGCAAGGTGAAGTAGCAGGCGAAAAGAGCCGCGAAGAACATGAGCTCGCTGGCGAGCCAGACGATCGTCCCGACACTGACCATGCTCGGCCGGTCGTGCTGCCCGTATAGCCGTGAGGCCGGGACCGCCGCTGTCGTCGTCGCCACGTTGCCATTATGTCCTGCGGTCAGAGAGCAGGCGCAGCGACCCCCCGGTCACAGGAGGTGGAGCCGACACGTCGTCGAGGACACGGTCTGCGGACCGAAAGACCCGTACTGCCAGGTGGTCCGGCAGGGGCACCTAGGCTGATGACGTGACGTTCATGGCTGATGACGATCGGGGCGACCAGCTCGCGCCGATCGACTTCGGCCGCGTGTTCTCCGCATGGACGCTGGAGCCGTTGCCCATCCTCGTGGTGCTGCTCGCGGCCGGGGTGTACGTGCTCGGGGTGCGAGCCCTGGTGCGCCGTGGTGACCACTGGTCCGGCTGGCGCACGCTGAGCTTCGTCGTAGCTGGCTGTGGCGCGCTGCTCGTGGCGACGAGCTCGTCGCTGGCGACGTACGACACGACGCTGCTGAGCCTTCACATGGCCCAGCACATGGTGCTGTCGATGGTGGCCCCGGTGTTCTTGGCACTGGGTGCGCCGGTCACCTTGGCGCTGCGCACGCTGCCCGGTCGGCCCCGCGGGATGCTGCTGTCCGCGCTGCACAGCCGGCTGGCGCGGGCGGTGTCGTTCCCACCGGTCGCCTTCGCGCTGTTCGTCGCCAGTCCGTGGGTCCTGTACTTCTCCGGCTGGTACGAGGCCACCTTGAGGTCCGCCCCGCTGCACGGCCTCCTGCACCTGCACTTCGTGGTCGTCGGGTGCCTCTTCTTCTGGCCCTTGCTGGGGCTGGACCCGGTGCCGGGGAGGGTGGCCTACCCGTTCCGGATGCTCACCGTGTTCGCCACGCTGCCGTTCCACGCGTTCCTTGGTGTCACGATCATGTCGATGGACACGCTGATCGGGGGCGACTGGTACCTCTCACTCGGTCGGCTGTGGCCCCCGAGCCCGGCGGAGGACCAGCACATCGCCGGGGGCATCTTGTGGGCGTCGGGCGACATCGTGGGCCTCGTCTTCTTCGCGGTGCTGTTCGTGCAGTGGGTACGGGAGAGCCAGCGTGAGGCGGAGCGGGTCGACCGCCGCCTCGACCGGGAGGAGGCGTCGCGGACCTGACACGGCGCAAAGCGAGCCCGTGCACACCGGTAGCATCACGGCTGCAGGTTTGAACCCACCGTCTCCAGACAGGTCACGACATGTTGGTGCTGGTCTACAGCGACGACTCCAACACCCGAAGCGAGGTGCTCCTCGCCCTCGGGAAGCGACCCCACCCTGACCTGCCGGCTCTGGAATACGTCGAGTGCGCCACCGAGCCGGTCGTGATCGCGACGATGGACGCAGGTGACGTCGACCTCGCCATCCTGGACGGCGAGTCCGCCCCGGCCGGTGGCATGGGCGTTTGCCGTCAACTGAAGGACGAGATCTACCAGTGCCCACCGGTCATCGTGCTGACCGGTCGCCCCGAGGACGGCTGGCTGGCGACTTGGTCGCGAGCGGAGGCCGCGGTGCCGCATCCCATCGACCCGTTGCTGCTTGCCGAGACGGTGATCCGCCTGCTGCGCCCGCGGGCCGACCTCACCGCCGGCTGAGTCGTGGTGCGCTGTGGCTGAGTCCACCTTTTCGTGGCCGGAGGTGCTCTCACAACTGATCGCCGGCACAGACCTCACCGCGGAGCAGACGGGCTGGGTGATGCGCGAGATCCTGGCGGGTGCCGCGACGCCGTCGCAGATCGCCGGATTCGCTGTCGCGCTGCGGGCCAAGGGTGAAACCGTCGACGAGGTCGAGGGCCTCGTGGCGACGATGTACGAGTTCGCTACCCCGCTGACCTATGACGGGCGTGCCGTCGACATCGTCGGCACCGGCGGAGACCGCTCCCACACCGTCAACATCTCCACGATGGCGGCACTCGTGACGGCGGCCGCCGGTGTGCCCGTCGTCAAGCACGGCAACCGTGCGGCGTCGTCATCGTGCGGTTCCGCCGACGTGCTCGAGGGCCTGGGTGTCCCGCTCGACCTGCCGGCGGAGCGCGTCGCAGAGGTGGCCCGCGAGGTCGGGCTGACGTTTTGTTTTGCGCCCGTGTTCCACCCAGCGCTGCGCCACTCCGCCGTCCCGCGGCGTGAGCTCGGGGTCGCCACCACGTTCAACTTCTTGGGGCCGCTCGCGAACCCGTCACGGCCCCAGGCTCAGGCGGTCGGTGTCGCCGACCCACGGTTGGCCGACATCATCGCGGGCGTGCTTGCCAAGCGCGGCGTGGATGGGTTCGTCTTCCGCGGCCATGACGGTCTCGACGAGATCACTACGACGACGACGTCGCAGATTTGGTCGATCGTCGACGGCACCGTGACCGAGCAGGAGCTGGATCCCGCCGATCTCGGCCTGCCCTATGTCCAGCCGGAGGAGCTTCGCGGCGGAGACGTCGCCTTCAACGTCGCTGCGGTGCACCGGTTGCTCGACGCCGCGCCGGGCGCGGTCCGCGACGCGGTGCTGCTCAACGCGGCCGCCGGCATCGCGGCGTACGACGTGAGCGACGCCCCGCTCGTCGAGCGGCTGCGCGCCGGTCTCGAGCGGGCAGCCGAAGCGGTGGACTCGGGGGCAGCCAAGGCCAAGCTGGCCGAGTGGCTGACAGCAGCCGGCGCAACTGCCGCGGAGCGCTGACCCGGCTTCGGCGTCGTTACTCCTCGGCGCCCAGCGAGAAAGCTGCCTCGAGGTCGTGACCCGAGTAGGCGCGGAACGCGATGTGCGTCTCGGTGGAGAGCACGCCGGGGACCTTGTTGAGGTGGTCCGGCACGAGCGACGCCACGTCGTCGTGGCTGCGCACCCGCAGCAACGCGATCAGGTCGATGTCGCCGGTCACCGAGTAGACCTCGCTCACGCCGTCGATCGACGCGATCTGCTCTGCCACCTCGGGGATCCGTGCGACGTCGGCCTTGATGAAGACGATGGCGGTGATCACGCTGCCTCCTGAGTGCGAGTGGTACCCGCGACACTGGTTAGTGTCGCGCGTCGAAAGTCTCTATGCACTTGCCGTGCCCCAGGCGGCGCCTCGCTGCGTGGGAGGAGGAGGGCCATAGAACACCGCTATGGCCCTCCTCCTCCGCCTAGCGATGCATCCACCTGGAACCGGCAAGCATCAAAGGACTTCCGACGCACGACACTAGCCTCGAAATTTCGAGGCTAGTGCTGCGGGCGTCAGCCCGGGCGGTCGGGAAGGTTGTCGATCACGACCGGCTCGAGTGCGTCGGCGGGGGTGAAGCCGAAGATCTGGCTGTAGAAGGACAGCTCCGCCTCGAGCGCGCGACTGATGTTGGCGCGTTGCCTGAAGCCG
>JACCVA010000032.1 GCA_013698435.1 Nocardioidaceae bacterium
TCGCCGCTTCGGCTCCGGATCGAGGACCTCACGGCTCGGTTGCAGGACCTGGGCAGCGTGGTGGTCGCGTTCAGCGGAGGTGCTGACTCCGCCTTCCTGCTCGCGGCAGCCGTTCGTGCCCTCGGCACCGACAGCGTGGTCGCCGCCACCGCCGTCTCGCCGTCGTTGCCGAGCGATGAGCTGGCCTCTGCAAAAACTTTCGCGTCCGACCTCGGGGTCCGCCACGAGACGCCGTCCACTCACGAGATGGAGCGCGAGGGCTATCGCGCCAACACCGGCGACCGCTGCTACTTCTGCAAGGCCGAGCTGGTCGAGGTACTGCTGCCGTTGCTGGCTCGTCTCGACATAGCGGCCGTTGCCACCGGCACCAACGCCGACGACGCGCGGGCCGGATTCCGCCCAGGGATCCGGGCCGCAGCGGAGCGGGGAGCCGTCACTCCGCTCCTCGATGCCGGTCTCACGAAGGAGCAAGTACGAGCGGCATCTCGGGCGTGGGGACTGGCGACGTGGGACAAGCCGGCCGCCGCCTGTCTCTCGTCTCGAATCGCGTACGGCATCCAGGTGACACCGCTGCGGCTGGCCCGCGTGGAACGGGCCGAAGTGGCGCTGCGCCGCCTGCTGGCGCAGCACGAGCTGACCTGCGACAACGTTCGGGTGCGAGATCTGGGGGAGCTAGCTCGGGTCGAGCTCGACCTGCCCGTGGTCGCAAGGGTGCAGTCGTCGCAGCCGCTCTTCAGCGGGGTGGTCACAGCGGTCGAGGCGGCCGGGTTCACGTCGGTGGTGGTCGACCCGAAAGGCTTCCGCTCCGGCTCGATGAACGAGCTTCTCGCTGAGCCCGAGCGGTTCCGCTGAGACGGGTAGGCTTGGTCTCCGCCCCAGCCGCCTGGGGTCCCCTTTACAGCTGCCGCGGGCAGCCCAACGCATCGTGAGGTCCAACAGTGCCAACGGGCAAGGTCAAGTGGTACGACGCCGAGAAGGGCTTCGGCTTTCTCACCACCGACGACGGTGGCGACGTCTTCGTCCGTTCAGACGCGCTGCCGTCCACCGTCACGACCTTGAAGTCCGGCTCTCGGGTCGAGTTCGGGCTGGTCCAAGGTCGCAAGGGCGACCAGGCCATCCAGCTTTCGCTGCTCGACCCCACCCCGTCGGTGGCCAAGGCGAGCCGCAAGAAGCCTGACGACATGGTGGGGATCGTGGAAGACCTGATGAAGCTGCTGGAGAACCTTGAGCAGACCTACCGCCGCGACCGGCACCCCGACCCGCGCTCGGCGAAGCGAACCGCGACGCTGCTGCATGCCCTTGCCAGCGAGCTGGAGCTGTAGTCCCGCGTCACCAGCCTGCGAGGTCGGTGGAACTCATGAGTTGCTCAGGCGACGCCGGGATATCGGCGGGCGGACCGTCGGCTGACGGCGAGGCCACGAAGCACGAAGACGAGCCAGCCGATCAGCAGTACCGCGATGACGACCAGGCCGAGCCTGGCGATCAGCGGCATCAACACGCCGACGAATCCGCCGATCACCCACGACAGCTGCAGCAGCGTCTCTGAACGCGCGAACACGCTGGTGCGCACCCGTTCGGGAACCTCGCGCTGGATCAGCGCGTCGAGCGACAGCTTGCCGAGCTGCTGGCTCAGACCGGCGACCAGGCCGAGCGCCATTGCCGGGATCAAGCCGAAGAAGAGTGCGGCATAGACGGCCGCGGCTGCGTCCGCGACCAGCACGAGCAGCACGATCGACTCAGGTTTGCGGTCCTTGAGAATCGAACCGAGGGCGGTGCCGACCGTGCTGCCGAGCCCTACGGAACCGATCACGAGCCCGAGCAGCAGAGTGCGTTTGTCCTCCCACCCCGGGATCGGCTCCTCCCGCAACAGAAAAGCCATGAACATGGTGAGGAAGCCCGACAACGTGCGCAGCCCCGCGTTGCATCGCAGCGCGGTCACCACGATCGGGGTGATCCCACGGCCGCGCGGCGACGAGTCGGTGACGTCGCGCATCCCGACCTGTTCCTCGCCGGCGGACGAGTCCACGCGGCTGGGAAGCAGGATGGTGAGCACGGTGCCGCCGATGAAGACGAGGGCGGCGAAACGCAGCGACCATTCCGGCCCGATCAGCGAGGCACCGGTGGCGATCGGGCCGGCGACAGCCGCTCCGGCAATGCTGGCGATGGAGATCCGCGAGTTCGCCTTCACGAGCGTGAGCGCGGGCGGAAGCAGGCGTGGGACAGTCGCTGCTCGCGTCACGCCGTACGCCTTGGACGCCACCAGGCACGTCAGCGCGGCGGGAAACATCCACCGTGACTCGTTGGCGACTGCGCCGGCGAGCGCCCAGCACCCGAACGCCCGCAAGGCGAAGGTTGAGCCGATCGCCCATCGGCGACCTCGACGGAACGTGTCGAGGAAGGGCCCGATCAGGGGTGCGACGACGGCGAACGGCAGCATCGTGATGCCGAGGAAGAGTGCGACCTGGCCCCGAGCCTCGTCGCTCGGGACGGCGAAGAACAGCGTCCCGGCGAGGGAGACCGCCAGCGCCGCGTCGCCGGCGGCGTTGAACGCGTTGAGCTCCAGCAGCCGGGCCAGCCCGGACTCACCGGCGCCACCGGAGTGGGAGGCCCTGCGCGTCACCTGGACGGTACGGCTCGCGGCGCGACCGGAGAACGCAGCGAATCGCTTGCCGACGCCGGCGGCCCTGCGCGCGCGGTCGGCGGCCGACGGACCACGGCTACCAGCCAAGTGTCCGGGCTGGCCGGAGTCGGGCCGCGCGGGGCTGCCGGTCGGGGAAGCGGCCTCAGGGCGGCGTCGTCCGTCGGAGGCGACGGGTGGCCCCTCGTGGCCGGAGTACGACGACGGACGGCCGCGGTCGCCGGATGCACCGGGCGGTGGCTGGCGGCTGGCGGGACGTGCACCGCTGCGGGCTCGGGGGCGACGACGGGGGCGTCGGCCAGGCTCGTCGGGAGGCACGCTCCCATACTGCCCGGCCAGGTCGAAGCGACATCGCGTGACACCGGATTCGTCAACGGTTTCGCTGATACGGCACCATGGGGCTGTGATGACGACGCCCAAGCCACGCAAGGCCGACTCGGTGCTGGCAGCCGCGACCGACGTGGCGCGCGCCGCGCTGCTCGAGTCGGTGGCGGCGGGCGACGTCGGCGAGCACCTCGGCGCCGTGGGCGAGGACGACCGGCTCGTCACCCACTACTTCGCCTCGCAGCAGCCGGGATACCAAGGATGGCGCTGGGCGGTCACGGTGACGCGCGCACCGCGGCAGAAGGCTGTCACCGTAAGTGAGATCACGCTGCTGCCCGGTGAGTCGGCGCTGGTTGCGCCCGACTGGATCCCGTGGCGCGACCGGATCTCCAAGGACGACCTCGGCCCGGGCGACCTCCACCCGCGGCCGGTGGACGATCCGCGCCTGGTGCCGGGATATCTGGTCGGCGATGAGGCACTCGATCAAGCGACGGCTCGCGAGCAGCGCGACGTGGCCCGTGAGGTTGGCCTCGGCCGCGAGCTGGTGCTGTCCATCGAGGGGCGTGACGCGGCGGCCGAGCGGTGGTACGCCGGTGACGCGGGGCCCGATGCACCGATTGCCAAGGTCGCACCCGCGCGTTGTGCGAGCTGTGCCTTCCTGGTCCGCATGGGCGGTGCGTTGTCGCAGCTCTTCGGCGTCTGCGCGAACGCGTCCTCCCCGAGTGACGGGCAAGCGGTCTCACTCGACCACGGGTGCGGTGCCCACTCCGACGTCGTCGAGGAGCAGAGCAAGGACCCGGCCAGCACGGGTGCTCGACCCGTCCTCGACACGATGGCGTGGGACAACGTGGTCGACAGTGACCTCGTGGTGATCCCCCGCTGAGCAGCCCCGATTACAGGCCGGCAGCACCCAAGGGGCTGGTCTCCACCTCACGCGGTGGTTGCCCCGCCCGCTGACGGCGGCGGCGGCGGCAGTACTCGACGCCGATCAGGCCCAGCCCGAACCCGGCGACGCAGGTCCACAGCCACCAACCGTGCCCGTTGTCCTCGAGGGTGGAGTAGAAGGGCAGCAGGGCCAGCCCCGCCACCAGCCACAAGATCGCCCCTACCGCAATCGTCCGGACACCGGTGACGTCCAACGGCTGCACCGTTGCCGTGACGTAGGTTCGCTCCCGGATCCCGATGGACTCGATCGGCGGCCCGCCACCGAACGGGCCGGGGTCGTGCAAGGCGTTGACCTCACGCATCCGGTCAACAGGAAGCGGCCGCTGGACACGAGGGGGGCCGGCCTGCGCTCCAGCCCGTCGACTCCCTCGCCTGTCGCTGTCCGCCACGACACCTAGCGTACGCCGCCGCAAGCCCTCGCCCGAGGAGGGCCGTTACCCCTACGCTGACGGCTGTGAACCCAGCGAACAAGGGCAGTACACGACGCCCAGCTACGAGCACGTCGGGAATGGACAGCTTCTTCAATATCTCCGCGCGTGGTTCGACGGTCAGCAGAGAGATCCGCGGTGGCTTCGTCACCTTCTTCACGATGGCCTACATCGTCGTCCTCAACCCCATCATCCTCGGGCAGGCGCTCGACGTGGACGGCAACTCGATCACCGGTGGCGCGCAGGCTGACTTCGCCCAGATCGCCGCGGTCACTGCCTTGGTCGCAGGCGTGCTCACGATCTTGATGGGGGTGGTCGCGAACTATCCGCTCGCACTGGCCACCGGACTCGGCCTCAACGCGTTCGTCGCCTTCGGTGTCGCGTCCCAGATGACCTGGGCCGATGCGATGGGTCTGGTCGTGCTCGAGGGTCTGATCATATTGTTGCTGGTGCTGACAGGATTTCGGCGGGCGGTCTTCACTGCGGTGCCGCCGCAGATGAAGACCGCGATAAGCGTCGGCATCGGCCTCTTCATCGCGCTCATCGGCCTGGTCGACGCCGGGTTCGTCCGCCGCACCGACACCCCGCCGGTGCCCGTCCAGCTCGGCATCGGAGGATTCTTGTCGGGGTGGCCGGTGCTCGTCTTCGTGCTCGGCCTCCTCTTGATGATCGTGCTGTACGCCAAGCGGGTGAAAGGCGCGATCTTGATCTCGATCATCGCCACCACGATCTTGGCGATCATCGTCGAGGCGGTCGCAAAGATCGGGCCGACCGTGGGCGCGAACGGCGCCTTCAACCCAAAGGGGTGGAACCTCAACGTGCCCGCCTGGCCGGACAGCCTGGTCGACACTCCCAACTTCTCGCTGCTGGGCAACTTCTCGTTGTTCGGCTCCTTCGAGGCTGTCGGCTTCGTGACCGCCGCACTGCTCGTCTTCACGCTGCTGTTGGCCGACTTCTTCGACACGATGGGGACCATGACCGCGATCGGCGCGGAGGCAGGACTGCTCGACAAGGACGGCACCCCTCCTGGCACACAGCGCATCCTCATCGTCGACTCGCTCGCCGCGGCTGCAGGTGGAGCGGCGTCGGTGTCGAGCAATACGTCGTACATCGAGTCGGCGTCCGGCGTCGGGGAGGGTGCTCGGACCGGGCTCGCCAGCGTGGTCACCGGGCTGCTGTTCCTGCTGACGACCGTGTTCGCCCCCATCGTGACGATCATCCCGAACGAGGCGGCCGTCCCGGCCCTGGTCGTGGTCGGCTTCTTGATGATGGCTCAGGTCAAGAACATCGACTGGGATGACATGGAGATCGCCATCCCGGCATTCCTCACGATCATCTTGATGCCGTTCACCTACTCGATCACGGTTGGTATCGGTGCCGGCTTCATCGCCTACGTCATCTTGAAGGCCGCCCGGGGCAAGGTCGCGCAGATCCACCCGCTGCTCTGGGTGGTTGCGGCCCTATTCGTCGTCTACTTCACGATCGACCCGATCAGCCGCTGGATCACGTAGGAGCTCAAACGCCGGGTAGAGCGCACCGGCGGAGGAAGGTGAGCCGCCTCACGAAGCCACTCTGGCGGTTTCTTTAGCATTGCTAATAAGTTATGCTAAGGATATGCCTAGTGAAGTCGTCAAGCTCGCGCGCACGGACGCCGAACTGGCCAGCGCGCTGCGCATCTCGGTGATGAGACTCTCCCGACGCCTCCGCAACGAGCGTGACGCCAGCGAGGACCTGACGTCGAACCATATGGCTGTCCTGGGCACCCTTTGGCGGCACGGGTCCCTGACGATCGGTGAGCTGGCTGCGCAGGAGAAGGTGCAGCCGCCGTCGATGACCCGCACGGTGAACCGGCTGTGCGAGAAGGGGCTGATTGCGCGTACACCGCACACCGCGGACGGGCGGGTGGTGGTCATCTCGTTGACCGACGCCGCTGCGTCGGTGATAACGGAGTCGCGGCGCCGTAAGGAGGCCTGGCTCAACCACCGCCTCAAGGAGCTCAGCGCCGAGGAACGGCGGATCCTGCGCGAGGCCGCGCCGATCTTGGAGAGGCTCTCGCACGCATGAGCCCCACCTTCCAGGCGCTTTCGGTCAGGAACTTCCGGCTGTACTCCGGCGGCAGTCTCGTCAGCAACACCGGCACCTGGATGCAGCGGGTCGCACAGGACTGGCTGGTACTCCAGCTCACCGACTCCGGGTCCGCCCTGGGCATCACGACCGGGCTTCAGTTCCTTCCCTTCCTGCTCGTCACCCCGTTCGCCGGGCTGCTGGCCGACCGCTACTCCAAGCGCATGCTGCTGATGTTCACGCAGGGGTCACTTGCGATCACGGCGGGCATCCTCGGCGTCCTGGCCATCACCGGTGCCGCCGAGGTCTGGCACGTATGGGTGCTCGCCTTCCTGTTCGGCGTCGGAACAGCGAGCGACACCCCGACCCGTCAGTCGTTCGTCATAGAGATGGTCGGCCGGGACAACCTGCCCAACGCCGTGGGCCTGAACTCGGCATCGTTCAACCTCGGTCGCGTCGCCGGCCCCGCCGCCGCGGGCTTCCTTATCGTTGCCTTCGGCTCCGGCGTCCAGGCGACCGGTGCGGTGATCCTGCTCAACGCGGTCAGCTATCTGGCGGTCATCTACTCGCTGCGCAAGATGCGCGTCGACGACCTCCAGGTCTCGGTGCCGGTCCCGCGCGCGAAGGGAGCACTCCGCGAGGGAGTGCGCTACGTGTTCGGCAGCCCACTGCTGATCTTCGTCTTCACGGTCGCGTTCTTCGCCGGCACATTCGGCCTCAACTTCCAGATGACCAGCGCGCTGATGGCGACCCAGGTCTTCGACAAGGGCGCCGGTGCGTACGGCCTGCTCGGCACGTTCATGGCCGTCGGTGCGCTCGGTGGTTCGCTGCTCGCAGCCCGGCGCGGCTTCCCGCGACGGCTGGTGCTGGTGCTTGCTCCCGCGGTCTTCGCGATCGTCGAGATCGTGGCCGGGCTGATGCCGACGTACTGGACGTTCGCCGTCGTGCTGCCGCTGCTCGGCATCACCTCGCTGACGATGATGAACTCGTTGCAGACCGTTGTGCAGATGTCGGTCGACGCAGACATGCGCGGGCGGGTGATGGCGCTCTACATGATGGTCTTGATGGGCGGTACGCCGTTCGGGGCGCCGGTCGTCGGCTGGGTCGGTGAGACGTTCGGAGCTCGTTGGACGCTGATAGGTGGCGGTGCGGCGACCCTGCTCGCGGTCATCGCCGCGACCGCGTGGCTCGTCAAGGCCGAGGACATCGATGTCAAGGACGTCCACATGCGTGCCGAGAAGGTAGCCGCCTGACCCAAGGGTGGTCTCGCGTGTCGGCGTACCCATTGGTTCCGGGAGCTGGCCCCTCCGGGCGTCTGCCGACGGGTGTCGGAAGCCGTACGCGAGCCGGTCCCGCAGGCGTACGTCTGCCGCCGGGTGTCGGAAGACGTACGCGAGCGCAGTGGCACAGTTCTCTGTGGCTACGTGGGTTGCTGTTTCGTCCGGTGCAGCAGCCAGTCCCGGTCGGTGCGAATCAGCGCGTAACGCACGGACGACTCCCGTCCGTGGAGGGTGAACAGCAGACGTCTTTCCGTGCCGCCTTCGTCCTCCCACCAGCCGATGTCGGCGATCGACTTGTCGGCATCCTCATAGCGCAGGTGGTCGAGGGCATGGTCGGGAACCGCGACCGCGAGCCGGTTTCTCCGCGAGTCGCTGGGGACGCCCTTGGGCAGCGCCCAGGATCGAAGCACCCCGCCAGCCTCCAGCCGCAGGTCGAAGTGGTGACGCGGTTTGTGATGCTCATGCAGAACGAAGGCCGGCTTCACCGTGCCAGCATGCCTGAAAACGCCCCGACAACGGTCTCGAGCTCCGGTGGGCAACGCCCGACCAGCTCGAGCAGCTGGGCTGGCAGCCGGCTCACCCCGGGGTGGGGGCGAGCTCTCTGCGGGACTACTGACGCGCCGACTCCCGCCTGCGAGAAATCTCGTGATCCACATCACTCCCCACCGTTGACGTACGGCCCCTACGGCCCTAGAGTGCTTCCAGCCACAGTTTCCGCAATATGGAATTCGTCTACCAACAGGCGGAAGTGCCTGGCATCGGACACAGCCTTGCATGGTGAAGGGAAGGGGAGCCTGATGAGCGTCGTGCTCGGATCCAACCGCTACGGGAAGGCCGAGAACCGGGTGGTCCGCGTCTACCGCGACACCGCTCGGCACGAGATCCGAGACCTCAACGTCTCGACCTCGCTGCGTGGTGACTTCGAGGATGCCCATGTCGCCGGTGACCAGACCAAGGTGCTCCCGACCGACACCCAGAAGAACACCGCGTTCGCCTACGCCAAGGAGCACGGGGTGTCCTCGCCCGAGGACTACGCCATCGCCCTCGGCACGCACTTCCTCGATGCGGCGCCGCCGGCCACGGGGGCCCAGATCGCGGTGGAGGAGTACGTGTGGGACCGGATCCTTGTCGATGGCGAGGGTCACGACCACTCCTTCGTACGCCGAGGCACCGAGACCCGGACGGCTGTCGTCACGGTCGACGGCCGGGCGTCGGAGCAGCGGGTGTGGGTCGTCTCGGGGTTCACCGACCTGGTGGTGCTGAAGTCGACCGGCTCGGAGTTCAAGGGGTTCCTGAAGGACGACTACACGACCCTGGCCGAAACCGACGACCGCATCATGGCGACGTCGTTGACCGCCCGATGGAGATACGACGGCACCTCGGCCGAGCGCGACACCGACTGGAACGTGGAGTACGAGGACGTCAAGGCGATCATGTTGGCCGCGTTCGCGACAACGTACAGCCGCGCCCTGCAGCAGACGCTGTACGGGATGGGCAAGAACGTCCTGGAGGCCCATCCCGAGGTCGCGGAGATCAAGTTCTCGGCACCCAACAAGCATCACTTCGTGGTCGACCTTGCCCCGTTCGGCCTGGAGAACAACGGTGAGGTGTTCATCGCCGCCGACCGGCCCTACGGGCTCATCGAGGCGTCGGTGTCTCGCGACGACTCCTCCGAGTCCGGCCTCGCCTGGCAGTCCGTCCCCGGCTTCGCCTGACTACCCCCCACCACCCAGCACGATCCAAGACTTCGACAGAAGGTGAATGATGAGTACATCGACAACCGCAGCGCCGAAACGCGCAACGCATCCGGTCGACGAGATGCTGCCCCCGCAGAAGCTCGCCATATACGGACTCCAGCACGTCATGGCGTTCTACGCCGGTGCCGTGATCGTGCCGATCCTGCTCGCGGGCGCAATCGGGCTGAACGACGACCAGCTGATCCACCTGATCAACGCTGACCTGTTCACCTGTGGCATCGCCTCGATCCTGCAGTCGGTCGGGATCTGGAAGATCGGAGTGCGCCTGCCGCTACTGCAGGGCGTCACGTTCACCGCCGTCACTCCGATGATCATCATCGGCCTCGACAACGGAGGAGGTGCCGACAGCCTGGTCTACATCTACGGAGCCGTGATCGTCGCCGGGTTGTTCACCTTGCTCATCGCCCCGCTGTTCTCTCAACTGGTGCGATTCTTCCCGCCCGTCGTGACCGGCACGGTGATCACGATCATCGGCATCACGTTGATCCCGGTGGCGGCGTTCGACGCCGGTGGCGGCCAGTTCGCCTTCTTCAACCCCGACCTGGTGCCGGCCAACCTGAAGTTCGGCAGCTACACCAACCTGGCGTTGGCCGCGTTCACCATCCTCGTGATCTTGGCACTTACTCGGTTCACCCGCGGCTTCGTGCAGACCATCGCCGTCCTGGCTGGACTGGTCATCGGCACCGTGGTCGCGGCCATGGTCAGCGACGGCTCCGGCGGCAAGGTCGCCGAGTTCGGTGCCGTGGGCGGAGCCGACTGGATCGGCTTCACGGGCCCGTTCCACTTCGGTGCGCCGAAGTTTGCGGTGGTGCCGATCCTGCTGATGATCGTGGTCATGCTGATCACCGCGGTCGAGACGACCGGTGACGTCTACGCCACGGGTCAGATCGTCGAGAAGCCGATCGCCAAGCGGGACATCGCGGCGGCGCTGCGTGCCGACGGTCTGGCGACGTTCCTCGGTGGGGTGATGAACTCGTTCCCTTACACCTGCTTCGCGGAGAACGTCGGACTGGTGAGGTTGACCCAGGTCAAGAGCCGGTGGGTGGTGGCCACGGCCGGCGGCATCATGATCCTGCTCGGGCTGCTGCCCAAGGCGGGAGCGATCGTGGCGAGCATCCCCTCGTCGGTACTGGGTGGCGCGGCGTTGGTCATGTTCGGCACGGTGGCAGCAGTCGGTATCCAGACCCTGGGCCGGGTGGACTTCAAGAACCACCGCAACGTGATCGTGGTAGCCGTCAGCGTGGCGATCGCCATGATCCCGGTGGGCCTCCCGCAGGTGGACGGAACCTCGGCGTTCCTGGTGGAGCTACCGAAGAACGTGCAGGCATTCCTCAACTCCGGCATCACGACGGGCTCCATTGCGGCGATCTTGCTGAACCTGATGCTGAACTACTTCGGCGGCAAGCCCGACCACGTCGCGGGGGAGGTGACTCGCGCTGACATCGCCGAGCTCAACCAGATGCCGCGGGCCGAGTTCGTCCGGCTGGTCGCTCCGGCGTACCAGGGTGAGGTGGGCATCGCCGAGGTGGTGGCGGACCGTCGTCCGTACTCGGACGCGAACGCGGTGCGGGCGGCGATGCAGGACGAGCTGTTCTCGCTCTCGACGGAGCAACAGACCGAGCTGATGCGCTCCTACCCGACGTTGGCGGGGGAGGACATGCTCAGCGTCGACCACACCGACCGTTCCTTCGTGGACCAGGCGGCGGCGGGTCTGACCTTCCTCGGCGAGGAGGAGCAGGGAGCGTTCGCGGAGGTCAACGTGGCCTACCGGGAGAAGTTCGGCTTCCCCTTGATCGTGGCCGCCCGCGAGCTCAGCTCAGAGCAGGTGCTCGAGCAAGCCTGGCAGCGCCTGGACAACTCGCCTCGCCAGGAGCACGCAGCCGCGCTCCTCGAGATCGCGAAGATCGCCAACCATCGGCTCGCGGACGTGGTCGAAGACACCACACCGATGGGTTCGACCCGTTCGGCGACCCTGCAACGGATCCACTGAGGGACTCGTCGAACGGGAGGGTCTGGCGCGGGTCGCGTCCAGCCCCTCCCGTTCGGCACCGGGACGTCTGCCGCCAACCATCCGAGACTGAGGTTCACCGTGTCCGACCTGGACGAATTCAACACCGCCCCCCACGCTGCACTGCGGCAGCGGCTGCTCGCCTTGACCGCCTCACCGTCGTGGGCCGACGCCGTCCTGACCGGTCGTCCGTACGCCGACCTCGACGCGCTGCTGGGCGCTTCCGACGAGGCGGCGCTCCAGCTGGACGAGCAAGAGGTCGACGCCGCTCTGGCCAGCCACCCACGGATCGGGGAGACGGCCGCTGGGCTCGATCCGGACTCGGCGGGCCGATCGTCGCGGGAGCAGGCCGCGATGTCGCATGCCGACGACGCTGTGCGCGCCGAGCTAGCCCGGGGCAACGCCGCCTATGAGCAGCGGTTCGGCCGGATCTACCTGGTCGCGGCCGCCGGGCGCTCGGGGCAGGAGCTGCTCGACGTGCTGGACGGGCGGCTCGGCAACGATCCCGACACCGAGCTGGCCGTCGTCCGGGGCGAGCTCGCCCGGATCACCCGGCTGCGGCTCGCGGACATGTTCGCCACTGCGGAGGCGGGTCGATGACTATCTCCACGCACGTCCTCGACGCCGTCCACGGTGCCCCCGCGCGCGGCTTGGAGGTCCAGCTCGAACGTCTGGACGGCACCGTCGTCGGCACGGGCCGGACCAACGCTGACGGGCGCTGCCCGGCGCTGACCGATGGGCTGGCGCTGGAGGTCGGGGTCTACCGGATGCGCTTCGAAACCGGGGCCTGGTTCGCCGGCACTCCCACGTTCTATCCGGTGGTGGAGCTGATCTTCCAGGTCACCGACCCGACCGTGCATCACCACGTGCCGCTGCTGCTGAGTCCGTTCGCCTACTCGACCTACCGGGGCAGCTGACGCCTCTCAGCGCCGCTTGACCGCGAACGTCTTCACCCCTAGGATCTACCAATGGAAACAATTTTCCACACTACGGAAGTCTCACCCCATGCCCGACCATAACCTGAGGTACCTCGCGAACTGCTCGATGCTCTTCACCGAGCAGCCGCTGCTGGCACGCCCGCACGCAGCCAAGCTGGCGGGCTTCGACGCGATCGAGTTCTGGTGGCCCTGGCCGGACACGCCGGTCCCCGCCGATGCGGAGGTGTCGAGCTTCGTCTCGGCCGTGCGCGACGCCGGCGTACAACTGGTCGGCCTGAACTTCTTCGCCGGCGACCTCGCCGGACCGGACTGTGGGGTGCTGTCGATCCCCGACCGCGCCGGGCAGTTCCGCGACAACCTCGACGTCGCCGTGGGGATCGGCCAGCAGCTGGGGGTCTCCGCCTTCAACGCCCTGTTCGGCAACCGGGTCGACGGTGTCGCAGCGCAGGCCCAAGACGAGCTCGGCCGCGAACAGCTGGGCCGTGCCGCCGAGGCGGCCGAGCAGATCGGCGCCACCGTCTTGGTGGAGTCGGTCAGCGGACCCAAGCCCTACCCGCTGCGCACGGCCGCCGACAGCGTGGCGGTGGTCGAGGCGGTGCGTCGCGACGGGCACACAAACGTCGGCTTCCTCTGCGACCTGTTCCACCTCGCGAACAACGGCGTCGACGTGACCGCGGCCATCGCGACGTACGCCGACCAGACGGCGCACGTCCAGATTGCCGACTGCCCCGGCAGGGGCGAGCCCGGCACCGGCGAGCTCGACTTCGACGTACTTCTCGGCGACCTCGCAGCCCGCGGCTACGACGGGTGGGTCGGCCTGGAGTACAAACCCACCACCACTTCCGAAGCCAGCCTGGCCTGGCTGCCACAGTCGCGCCGCGGCGCCAACTGACATTCCCCCAGCGCAAGGAGCACACGAGATGACCACCATCGCCTTTGTCGGTCTCGGCATCATGGGTCAGCCCATGTCGGTCCGCCTGCAAGAAGCCGGTTTCGACGTCTGCGGCGTCAACCTCACGCCGGAGCGCGTGCAACCGCTGGTCGACGCGGGCGGGCGGTCGGCGGGGTCGATCGCCGAGGCCATGGACGGTGCCGACGTGGTGGCCGTCATGGTGCCTGACTCTCCCGACGTCGAGGAGGTGCTCGCCGGCGAGGGTGGCGTGTTCGAGCACGCCGAACCCGGC
This sequence comes from Nocardioidaceae bacterium, assembly GCA_013698435.1. Classification (GTDB taxonomy): domain Bacteria; phylum Actinomycetota; class Actinomycetes; order Propionibacteriales; family Nocardioidaceae; genus JACDHG01. The sequence continues at coordinate 13,567 of JACCVA010000032.1, forward strand.
ACGCTGATCATCGACTTCTCCAGCATCCGGCCCGATGTCACCGCAACGCTCGCCGAGCAGGCCAGGGAGAAGGGTTTCCGGATGCTCGACGCCCCGGTGTCCGGGGGGGAGGCAGGCGCTCAAGACGCCGTGCTGTCGATCATGGTGGGCGGCGAGGCGGCGGACTTCGCCGAGGCCCGCCCGATCTTCGACGCGGTCGGAAAGACGATCGTGCATGTCGGAACGAGCGGGGCGGGCCAGACCGTCAAGGCCGCCAACCAGCTGGTCGTCGCTGTCAACATCCAGGTGCTCGCCGAGGCTCTCGTCTTCCTCGAGGCCTACGACGTCGACACCGAGGCGGCCATCGAGGTGCTCGGGGGCGGGTTGGCCGGTTCGACCGTGCTGGAGCAGAAGAAGGCGAACATGCTTGGGCGCTCGTTCGAGCCAGGGTTCCGGATCGACCTGCACCACAAGGACATGGGCATCGTCACTTCCGCCGCCCGAGAGGCGGGTGTCGTTTTGCCGTTGGGCGCAATCGCCGCTCAGCTGATGGCCGCGGCCCGAGCCAATGGTGACGGCGGCCTTGACCACTCCGCGCTGTTGCGCGGGGTCGAGCGGCTGTCCGGCCGCACCACTGACTGACTGACACCACTTTCGAGAGCAGGAGCAACGACATGGCACGGATGACAGCGGCCGAAGCGGCCGTGGAGATCTTGAAGAAAGAGGGAGTCACCCACGTTTTCGGCCTCCCCGGCGCCGCGATCAACCCCTTCTACAAGGCGATGAAGACCAACGGCGGGCTGCACCACACGCTGGCCCGACACGTCGAGGGTGCCTCGCACATGGCCGAGGGCTACACCCGTGCCGCCGCAGGCAACATCGGCGTCTGCGTCGGCACCAGCGGTCCGGCCGGCACCGACATGATCACGGGGCTCTACTCCGCCAGTGCGGACTCGGTCCCGATCCTGTGCATCACCGGCCAGGCCCCGGTGGCCAAGCTGCACAAGGAGGACTTCCAGGCCGTCGACATCGCCTCTATCGCAAAGACGCTGACCAAGATGGCGGTCACCGTGATGGAGCCGGCCCAGGTGCCGGGCACCTTCCAGCAGGCGTTCCACCTGATGCGTTCGGGGCGTCCTGGTCCGGTGCTGATCGACCTACCGATCGACGTCCAGCTCGCTGAGATCGAGTTCGACGTCGAGACGTATGCACCGCTCCCGGCGTACAAGCCTGCGGCGACCCGCGCCCAGGTCGAGAAGGCCATGGACATGCTCGCAGCGGCGAAGCGGCCGCTGCTGGTGTCCGGTGGTGGCGTGGTGAACGCCGACGCGGCGGACCTGTTGGTGGAGCTCGCCGAGCTGACCGGCGTCCCCGTCGTACCGACGCTGATGGGATGGGGCACGATCCCCGACGACCACGAGCTGAACGCCGGCATGGTCGGCCTGCAGACGTCGCACCGTTACGGCAACGCCACCATGTTGGCTGCCGACTTCGTACTCGGCATCGGCAACCGGTGGGCCAACCGGCACACCGGCAGCGTCGAGACCTACACCGCCGGCCGCACGTTCGTGCACGTCGACATCGAGCCGACGCAGATCGGTCGGGTGTTCGCGCCCGACTACGGCATCGTGTCGGATGCGAAGGCCGCGCTCGAGCTGTTCGTCGCGGTGGCCCGCGAGCGCAAGGACGCCGGCTCCCTGCCTGACCGCGCGGCGTGGACCGAGGACTGTCAGCAGCGCAAGCGCACGATGTTGCGCAAGACCACCTTCGACAACGTCCCGATCAAGCCGCAGCGCGTCTACGAGGAGATGAACCGCGCCTTCGGCAAGCAGGCCCGCTACGTCAGCACGATCGGCCTCTCGCAGATCCAGGCCGCCCAGCTGCTGCACATCTTCGAGCCACGGCACTGGATCAACGCCGGCCAGGCCGGGCCGCTCGGCTGGACGGTGCCCGCCGCACTGGGGGTCGCCACGGCCGACCCGGACGGCACGGTGGTGGCACTGTCGGGGGACTACGACTTCCAGTTCATGATCGAGGAGCTCGCAGTCGGCGCCCAATTCAACATCCCCTACATCCATGTGCTGGTGAACAACGCCTACCTGGGTTTGATCCGGCAGGCGCAGCGCGGCTTCGACATGGACTACTGCGTGCAGCTGGCGTTCGACAACATCAATGCGCCAGAGCTCAACGGCTACGGAGTCGACCACGTCAAGGTGGCGGAAGGGCTGGGCTGCAAGGCGATCAGGGTCTTCGAACCCGACGAGATCCTGCCCGCCCTGGAGCAGGCGAAGAAGATGATGGTCGAGCACCGGGTGCCGATCATCGTGGAGGTCATCTTGGAGCGGGTCACCAACGTCTCGATGGGCCTCGAGATCGACAACGTCACCGAGTTCGAGGAGCTCGCCGAGCACGGCGACGACGCCCCTACCGCTGTCTACGCCAACCTCGACTGAGCCGTTACGACCGATCGCGACCTGACCATGCCCCGCGTACTACTGGCCCCCGACAAGTTCAAAGGGACCCTGACCGCCGCTGAGGTGGCCGACCATCTGGCCGCGGGCATCGGCTCGGTACGTCCCGACGTGGAGGTCGTCGTCGTACCCGTGTCCGACGGCGGCGACGGGCTGCTCGACGCCGCCCACCGGGCTGGGTTCGAGCGGGTGCTGGTGCGTGCTGCCGGGCCGACAGGTGTGGCGGCGCAGACGTTGTACGTTCGGCGAGGTGCGGAGGCCGTGATCGAGCTGGCCGAGGTGTGCGGTCTTGGCCGGTTGCCGGACGCCGTGCCCGCGCCGGCCACGGCCACCAGCCGAGGCGTCGGTGAGGTCATCGCCGCCGCCCTGGACGCCGGCTGCACGCAGATCCTGGTCGGCATCGGCGGCAGCGCCTCCACCGACGGCGGAGCCGGCATGGTGCGGGCGCTCGGCGCCCAGGTGCGTGACTCCACCGGTCGACAGCTCGGCGAGGGTGGCAGCGCACTCGCGGAGGCGGCGGAGGTCGATCTTTCGGGACTCCACCGCGGTCTGGCCACGGCGACGATCACGGTTGCCTGCGACGTCGACAACCCTTTGACCGGCCCGGACGGGGCGGCCGCCGTCTACGGACCCCAAAAGGGGGCCGACCCCGAGCTGGTGACAACCCTCGACCAGGCGATGTCGGTATGGGCGGAGGTGGTGGCTGCTGCCACCATGCGCGACCTGCGGGAAACGCCGGGCGCAGGCGCTGCCGGTGGGGTCGGCTTCGGGGCCCTCGCTGTGCTCGATGCTGCCCTGCGGCCCGGCGCCGAGGTGGTACAGGAGCTCACCGGACTCGAGCAGTCCATGGCGGACGCCGACCTCGTCGTCACCGGCGAGGGTTCGTTGGACGAGCAGACCCTGCACGGCAAGGCGCCCGCGGGTGTCGCTGCGGCGGCCCGCAGAGCGGGGGTGCCCGTCGTCGCCGTCGCCGGTCGCTGTCTGCTCGACGCTCCCACGCTTCAACGGGCTGGGATCGGCGTCGCGTACGCCCTTGTCGACGAGGCGTCGTACGTCGAGGAGCCCTTCGAGGCGCCGGGACCGCTGCTCGAGCGGATCGGCGCCCGGATCGCCGCCCGGCTGCCGGAGCCGGCCGCCGGGAACCGCCCATGACCCCCTCGCCGAGGTCCGACACAATCGACGCCGTGGCGAACACCGGCGCGGACCTCGTGGTGCGGGCCCGTCGCGCAGTCGTGGGCGACGCCGAGATCGCATGCTCGATCGCGGCGACTGACGGGCGCATAGTCGCCGTTGCACCGTACGACGCCAAGCTGGCCGCGACCGACACCATTGACCTGGCCGATGACGAGGTGCTGCTGCCAGGCCTCGTCGACACCCACGTGCACATCAACGAGCCCGGCCGCACCGAGTGGGAGGGCTTCGCCTCCGCCACCCGGGCCGCAGCCGCCGGTGGCGTGACCACCGTCATCGACATGCCGCTCAACTGCGTCCCGCCGACGACCACGCTGGAGGCGTTACGGGGCAAGCAGGCGGCGGCCGGTGACCAGATCGCGGTCGACGTCGGCTTTTGGGGCGGTGCCGTTCCCGGCAACGTCTCAGGCCTCGCCGCGCTGCACCGCGCCGGGGTGTTCGGCTTCAAGTGCTTCCTCATCCACTCCGGTGTCGACGAGTTCCCCCACCTGGACCCAGCGGGCTTCGCGGCAGCGATGGAGGAGGTCGCCCGGCTCGGCGCGTTGATGCTGGTGCACGCCGAGGACGCCGGTCTGGTCGACGACAGCCGGGCGAAGGGGACCGCGTACGCCGGCTTCCTTGCCTCCCGGCCGGCGGCGGCAGAGAACGCCGCGATCGAACAGGTCATCGCCGAGGCCCGCGCGACCGGCGCTTCCACCCACCTGCTTCACCTCAGCAGTGCCGAGGCCCTTCAGCAGCTTCGCGTGGCCCGCGCCGACGGGCTCGACTTGACTGTGGAGACCTGCCCCCACTACCTCTTCTTCGATGCTGAGGACGTGCCCGACGGAGCCACCGAGTTCAAGTGCTGCCCACCGATCCGTGAGGCGAGCAACCGGCAGGCACTCTGGGCGGGACTCGCAGCCGGCGACATCGACATGGTCGTGTCCGACCACTCGCCCAGCACAGCGCACCTCAAGCGCGCCCCCGGAGGGCGCTCAGGAGGCGACTTCGGGCTGGCCTGGGGAGGCATCGCCTCGATCCAGGTCTCCCTGCCCGCCGTTTGGAGCGCGGCGCGGTTACATGGTCACGACCTCTGCGACGTGGTGAGGTGGATGGCAAAGGTACCCGCCGACCGGGTGGGCCTGGCCCACAAGGGCAGGATCGAGGTCGGCGCCGACGCTGACCTGTGCAGCTTTGCCCCAGACGAACAGTTCGTGGTCGACGTGACCCACCTGGAGCACAAGAACCAGGTCTCCGCCTATGAGGGAAGCCGTCTGTTCGGCGTCGTACGGCGGACCTGGCTCCGCGGCGTACCCGTCGACGGAGCACCCCATGGACGGTTCCTGCGGAGAGGACAACGATGAACGGCTACTTCGCACCGCACGGTGGGCTGCCGCCGCAAACACGGCTCACGACCGACCGAGCGCGCTTCAACGAGGCATACGTGGTGCTGCCGCGAGGGTCGATGTCTGACATCGTGGCCAGCCTGCTGCCTTTCTGGGACCAGACGCGACTGTGGGTGCTCGCCCGTCCACTGTCCGGTTTCGCCGAGACGTTCAGCCAGTACGTCGTGGAGGTCGCGCCGGGCGGCGGAAGTGACCGGCCTGAGCCGAACGCCGAGGCGGAGGCCGTCTTGCTCGTCCTCGAAGGCCACCTTGAGCTCACCATCGCCGGCGAGGAGCACCGCCTGGAGCCGGGTGGCTATGCGTACCTGCCGCCCGGCTGTGCGTGGACGGCGAGTAACACCGGTTCCGAGCCGGCGCGTTTCCAGTGGCTTCGCAAGGCCTACGAGCGCGTCGAGGGGATCGACCAGCCGGACGCCTTCGTGGTCAACGAGCGCGACGTCGAGCCGCTCGAGATGCCTGGCACCAACGGTGCCTGGACGACGACCCGGTTCGTCGACCAGGCGGACCTGCGCCATGACATGCACGTGAACATCGTCAACTTCGAGCCGGGTGGGGTGATCCCCTTCCCGGAGACGCATGTGATGGAGCATGGCATCTATGTCCTCGAGGGCAAGGCGGTCTATCTGCTCAACGAGGACTGGATCGAGGTCGAGGCCGGCGACTTCATGTGGTTGCGAGCCTTCTGCCCGCAGGCGTGCTACGCCGGCGGCCCCGGTCGGTTCCGCTACTTGATCTACAAGGACGTCAACCGGCATATGGGGCTCGGTCGTCTGTTCGCCTGAAGACGGGTCACGGCTGACTCCTTCCTAGTGATTCCGAATGACGGAAAAACTTTTCCAAAACTCTTCCCCTTCGTCTTGGTCCGAAGTAAAGTCGCGAAAGCAGGAGATCTGGGGACTGGGTCACCGCACGAAAGGTAGGCGCGCATGAGCACAACCGGGGTGAGCGTCAACGGGAAGAAGGCGGCGCTCGGCGCGATCCCACCGCACACCACGGCGCTGGACTGGCTTCGTGACCTGGGGATGACCGGGGCGAAGGAGGGCTGCGCGGAAGGCGAGTGCGGGGCCTGCGCCATCATGGTCGCGCGCCCCGCCACTACCGGCGACCCGAGCACCGAGTGGGTGGCGGTGAACGCCTGCCTGATCCCTGCCGCCGGCCTCGACGGCCAGGAGGTGCTGACCGCCGAGGGTCTGGGTACGCCGACGGCACTCCATCCGGTGCAGCACGAGATGGCGGTGCGGGGCGGGTCCCAGTGCGGATACTGCACCCCAGGTTTCATCTGCAGTATGGCCGCGGAGTACTACCGCGCAGGCCGCTGCCAGCCGCAGTCGTCTGCTCCCCGGCCGAGCGGCCCCGAGCACAACGGCCACGACCCGAACCAACCGGGCGCCGAGGCCGATGCCGAGCACGGACCCAACGGTTTCGACCTGCACGCCATGAGCGGCAACCTCTGTCGCTGCACCGGTTATCGACCGATCAAGGATGCGGCCTTTGCTCTCGGCGAACCTTCAGCCGACGACGCGTTCGCCGCTCGGCGTCATCAGCCACCGCCAGCGCCGGTGCCGACCCGTCTGAGCTTCGGCTCGGCGGAGTTCATCCGGCCGGCCGACCTGCCGAGCGCGCTCCAGCTCTTGGCTGAGCGTCCTGACGCAGTGCTGGTTGCAGGCTCCACCGACTGGGGTGTCGAGGTGAACATCCGGGGGTCTCGAGCTTCGCTGGTCGTCGCCATCGACCGGCTTCCGGAGCTGCGCGAGCTGAGCGCCGGAGCCGACGAGATCCGGCTGGGTGCCGCCCTTACGCTCACGGAGATCGAACGCCGCCTCGACGGGGAAGTGTCGCTGCTCGCCGAGATGTTCCCGCAGTTCGCCTCCCGGCTGATCCGCAACGGTGCCACGCTCGGCGGCAACCTGGGCACGGGCTCACCGATCGGTGACGCCCCTCCTGCTCTGCTCGCACTGGAGGCGCAGCTGGTGCTGGCGTCGGTCGACGGGGAGCGGGTCGTGCCGCTGGAGGACTACTTCACCGGGTACCGGCAGAGCGTGCGCGCCGCCAACGAGCTGATTAAAGAGGTGCGGATCCCCCGGCCGCTCGCCGGCCTCACCGCCTTCCACAAGATCGCCAAACGACGCTTCGACGACATCTCCAGCGTTGCCGTGGCGTTCGCCCTCGACGTCTCCGGAGGCGTCGTACGCCGGGCCTGCATCGGTCTGGGTGGTGTGGCGGCCACTCCGATCCGGGCCCGCCGGGCTGAGGCTGCTCTCGTCGGCGAGCCGTGGTCGCGTGAGACTGCGCGCGCCGCTGCAGACGTGATGGCAGCAGAGGGGACTCCACTCGACGACCACCGGGCCAGCGCCGACTACCGCGCGGCCATGCTCGGCCAGGCCGTGTTGAAGCTGTTCGCGGAGAACCCGCTGACCCCGAGCCGGAACGGAGTGCCCGCATGAGCCACCTCTCGCAACGACCCGACGTCGCGGAGGTCGGGAAGGCGATCCCGCACGAGTCCGCTGCCCTGCACGTCACCGGCCACGCCCTCTACACCGACGACCTGGTGTTCCGCACCAAGGATGTGCTGCACGCCTGGCCGGTGCAGGCGTCACACCCCAGGGCACGGATCACCGGGCTCGATATCGAACCGGCGTACGCCGTCGCGGGCGTCGTGCGGGTGCTCACCGCAGCCGACGTACCCGGGACCAACGACGCCGGCGTGAAGCACGACGAACCGCTGTTTCCTGACGAGGTGCGCTTCTTCGGACACGCGGTGTGCTGGGTGCTCGGTGAGACGCTGGAGGCGGCCCGGTTGGGCGCCGCAGCGGTCAAGGTCGACTATGAGCCGCTGCCGTCGCTGATCAGCGTGAAGGAGGCGATCGCCGCCCACGCCTTCCAGGGAGCACAGCCGACCGTGGAGCGTGGCGACGTCACCACGGCGATCGACCAGTCGGCCCACGTCTTCAGCGGTGAGTTCGAGTTCTCCGGGCAGGAGCACTTCTACCTCGAGACGCACTGCGCCCTCGCCCACGTCGACGAAGGGGGGCAGGTGTTCGTGCAGAGCAGCACGCAGCACCCTTCGGAGACACAGGAGATCGTGGCCCACGTCCTCGGGCTGCACAGCCACGAGGTGACGGTGCAGTGCCTGCGGATGGGAGGCGGGTTTGGTGGCAAGGAGATGCAGCCGCACGGGTTCGCCGCCATCGCGGCGCTCGGCAGCGTGCTGACCGGACGACCGGTCCGGCTGCGTCTGAACCGGACCCAGGACCTGACCATGACCGGCAAACGGCACGGCTTCCACTCCCAGTGGCGGGTGGGGTTCGACGACGACGGGATGATCCAGGCGCTGGAGGCCACCCTGACCGCCGACGGCGGCTGGAGCCTTGACCTCTCCGAGCCGGTGCTGGCGCGAGCGTTGTGCCACATCGACAACGCGTACTGGATCCCCAACATCCGGGTCACCGGCCGGATCGCGAAGACCAACAAGACCTCTCAGACGGCGTTCCGCGGTTTCGGTGGTCCGCAGGGGATGATCGTGATCGAGGACATCCTGGGTCGCTGTGCCCCGCAGCTGGGACTCGAGCCCGCGGCGCTGCGCCGCCGCAACTTCTACCGCTCGGTCGACGGGCAGGACCAGACCACCCCGTACGGGCAGCCGGTACGCCACCCGGAGCGCATCAGCGCGGTGTGGGACGAGGTGCACGAGTCGGGCGAGGTCGCGCGTCGACGCGAGGAGATCGAGCGGTTCAACGCTGAGCACCCCGACACCAAGCGCGGGCTGTCGGTCACACCCGTCAAGTTCGGCATCTCGTTCAACCTCACCGCCTTCAACCAGGCCGGCGCCTTGGTGCACGTCTATAAGGACGGGTCCGTGCTGATCAACCACGGCGGCACCGAGATGGGCCAGGGCCTGCACACGAAGATGCTGCAGGTGGCCGCGACCACCCTGGGCGTGCCGCTGGCCAAGGTCCGGCTCGCGCCCACGCGTACCGACAAGGTCCCGAACACGTCGGCGACCGCGGCGTCGTCCGGCGCTGACCTCAACGGTGGTGCGGTCAAGAACGCCTGCGAGCAGATCCGGGGACGCCTCGAGCAGGTCGCGGCGAGCGGCCTCGGCGTGGCGGCGGCCGACATCAGGTTCGTCGACGGGGAGGCGCAGGCGCTCGGACGCTCAGCGCCGGGACTGTCGTGGGGGGAGGTCGTTCGCACGGCCTACTTCCAGCGGGTGCAGCTGTCCGCTGCGGGCTACTACCGCACCGAGGGTCTTCACTGGGACTCGTCGGTGATGCACGGCTCGCCGTTCAAGTACTTCGCCTACGGGGCCGCTGCGACCGAGGTCGAGGTCGACGGGTTCACTGGCGCCTACACCACCCGGCGGGTCGACATCGTGCACGACGTCGGCGACAGCCTGTCGCCGCTGATCGACATCGGTCAGATCGAGGGTGGATTCGTCCAGGGCGCCGGCTGGCTCACCCTCGAGGACCTGCGTTGGGACGAGAGCGACGGCCCGATGCGTGGCCGGCTCTCGACCCAGGCCGCCAGCACCTACAAGCTGCCCAGCCTGTCGGAGATGCCGCTGGACTTCCGGGTGACGCTGCTCGAGCGCGCCCACGAAGAAGGCGCTGTCTACGGCTCCAAGGCCGTCGGTGAGCCACCGTTGATGCTCGCCTTCTCGGTACGCGAAGCGCTACGTGAGGCAGCGGCCGCTTTCGGGCCAGCCGGCACCAGCGTGGACCTGGCCTCGCCGGCGACCCCGGAAGCGGTCTGGTGGGCGCTGAGCGAGGCACGCAGCAGCCACGACAAGGGCCATCTGGCCGAGGGCAAGCCCGGCGCCAGGCCGGACCAGCCTGACCCGGACGCCCCGGTCCGCGTGCCTGAGTCCGAGGCCGCGCAGGTCGTCGTCCCTCAGCTGTTGACCGAGGCGTAGGGGGATTCTCATGCAGTGGCTGACAGCCGCAGAGCGCTTACGTTCCCGCCGCGAGGCGGGGGTGCTGGTGACGATCACCGAGGTGCGAGGGCACTCCCCACGCGACGCCGGCAGCAAGATGGTCGTCGGGCTGCGCGACATCTGGGGGTCCATCGGCGGCGGCAACCTCGAGGCGACCGCCGTCGATCGTGCCCGCGAAATGCTGGAGGAGATGACCGCCCAGCCGACCACGTTCACCGCGAACCTGTCCGACAAGGCGCGTGTCGCTCACGGGGTGCAGTGCTGTGGTGGCGAGGTCACCGTGCTGCTGGAACCGCTGCCGGTTCTGCCAGCGGTGGCGATCTTCGGGGTGGGCCACGTCGGCCTGGAGCTGGCCCGGATCCTGGCTCGGCACGACCTCGATCTGCATCTGGTCGACTCTCGTCCCGAGCAGCTGAGCGACCGCGCGTTGGCCGGGCTCGACGACGCGATCGCCCGGGTGCATCGACACCACGTGCCCGTCCTCCCCGAGCTGGTGCTCGCCGAGCTGCCCCCAGGCACCCACGTGCTGGTAATGACCCACGACCACGCCGAAGACGCGGCGCTGTGTGACGCCGCGCTGCGCACCAGCCACCTCGGCACCATCGGTCTGATCGGGTCGCGGACCAAGTGGAACCGCTTCCGCAAGAAGCTCGCCGACGAAGGTCACGACGAGTCGGCGATCGCGCGGATCATCACACCGATCGGGGTGTCGCAGCTGGCCGGCAAGCAGCCGGCCACCATCGCGGTGGGTGTTGCGGCGTCGCTGTTGGAGACCTTCGAACAAGAGTCGCGGGTGCACCCTGCGGCCGGCTCGGACGTCGGTCGATGACCGTCTTTCGCGGCACGTTCCTGGACACCCCACACAGCCCCTTCGCAGGTGGACTGCTGCGCTGCGAGACAGACGGCGGAGTACGAGTGGTCGACGGTGCGATCGTCGAGCGGGGTGGCTTCGAGGCCGTTCACAGCCGCTACCCCGACGACGACGTGGTCGACCTGCGCGGTGGCCTGGTGCTGCCAGGACTCGTCGACACCCACGTGCACTTCCCGCAGGTGCGGATGATCGGGGCGCTCGGGATGCCGCTTCTCGACTGGCTCGAGCGCAGCGCGTTGCCCGAGGAGGCCCGGCTGTGCGACGAGCTCTACGCCGGCGAGGTGGCTCGTGAGTTCGTCGGCGGGATGGTGGCTGTGGGCACCACCACGGCTCTGGTCTTCGGAGCGCACTTCGCTTCCGCGGTCGATGCCCTCTTCACTGAGGCCGCCCGGGTCGGCGTTCGCGTCACCAGCGGGCTCGTGGTGAGCGATCGCATCCTTCGCGCCGACCTTCTCACCTCGCCGGAGTCGGCGTACGACGAGGGGTTGCTGCTGGCCAAACGCTGGCACGGCGTCGACCGCAGCAGGTACGCCGTCATCCCACGTTTCTCGCTGTCGTGCAGCGAGGCAATGCTGGACTCCTGTGCGGCGTTGCTCGGCGATGTCGAGGGGGCGCTCTTCACATCGCACATCAACGAAAACCTTGCCGAGGTAGCGACCGTGTGCGACCTCTTCGATGGCTGCGACGACTACCTCTCGACGTACCAGCAGCACGGGTTGGTCGGCCCGCGAAGCGTCTACGCGCACAATGTGCATGCGACCCCAGCCGAGCTGGAGATCCTCAGCGCCGAGGGCGCGAGCGTGGCGCACTGCCCCACCAGCAACGCGGCGTTGGGCAGCGGCCTCTTCCCCCTTCGTGAGCACCTCGACCACGGAGTTCGGGTGGCGCTCGGCTCCGACGTGGGTGCCGGCACCGGCTTCTCGCTGTTCAAGGAGGGGCTGCAGGCTTACTTCATGCAGCAGCTGCTCGGTGCGCGAGGTCTGCCTCTCACCTCAGCACACCTCCTGCACCTCGCCACCGCGGCCGGCGCCTCGACGCTGGGACTGGCCGACCACGTCGGCGACTTCGAGGTGGGCAAGCAGTTCGACGCGCTCTGGCTTCGGCCGGCCGACGGGTCCACGCTGCACGTCGGGTTGCAGCACGCCAACGGTCCGGACGAGGCGCTGGCCAAGACGTTCGCGCTTGCTTCTTCGGTCGACGTCGCCTCGGTGTGGGTGGGTGGAGCGCAGGTCTCGGCGGCGTACCCACGACCGGCTGTGCCGGCACGGTAGACTTCCGTTATGCGGAAACGAACTTTGCAATGCGAGCTGTGCTCACGGCCTCGCAGTCCTCGCGTCCGGTCGGCGGCACAATGACCGTCGACGTCAAGGAGGCCAACGGTGGCCGAAGCTCCGGTGGCGTCCAGTCCCTCGACCGGGCCTTCGCGATCTTGGAGATCATGGCCGACGCCGGCGGAATCATCGGCCTGTCCCAGCTGGCGGAGAAGGCGGATCTGCCGCTGGCGACCATCCACCGCCTGGTCCGCACCCTGGTCGACCTCGGCTACGTACGGCAGGAGCAGTCGCGGCAGTACTCCCTGGGTCCGCGGCTGATGCGGCTGGCGGATACGAGCGCCAAGAGGATCGGTACGTGGGCGAGACCGGCGATGGATGCCGCCGTCGCCGAGCTCGGGGAGTCGGTCAACCTTGCGATCCTCGACGGCGACGAGATCGTGTACGTCGCACAGGTGCAGCCCTCCAACAACTTCATGCGGATGTTCACCGAGGTCGGACGGCGAACCTTTCCGCACTCCACCGCCGTGGGTAAGGCGATCTTGGCTTACCGCCCCGACCATGAGGTGGCCGACCTGCTCGGCCGCACGGGGATGCCGCGGCACACCGAGTACACCCTGACGACACCTCGCGACTTCCTCGCCGAGCTCGCGACGATCCGCGACCGCGGCTACGCCATCGACGAGAGCGAGCAGGAGCTGGGGGTGCGTTGCGTTGCCGTCGTCGTGCCCGATGCGCCGCAGCCGATGGCACTGTCGATGTCCGGCCCGCTGACCCGGATGAGCGACGATGTCGTCGAGCGCGCCGCTCCCGTGCTCCAAGCCGCCGCGGCAGAGATCGCAGATGAGCTCAACCGCACCAGGGTTTCTGCGCTCGACTGATGCCGGAGAGTGGCGCACCGCTCGTCCGGCTTGCCCTGCCACCCATATGACGTCCTCCGCTGAACTCAAGCCGTCCCACAGCCGGATCCGCAATCGGGAACTCCTGTTCGAACACGAAGTTATGACCAGATATGCGATGACCGGACATCCTTGAACATCCGGTCCCCTCAGGCGCTGCCGCGTGCTGGGCTGCCGCCCGCGGTCGCAGCCTCGCGACCTAATAGACTGGTCGATCATTTCGCGGCACCTAGCGAGGAGAACACCACGCATGGCCGGCATAGACCGCAGCATTGACCTGAACGCCGACGTCGGGGAGTCTTTCGGCCGGTGGCAGCTCGGGGACGACAGCGCGATGATGCCGTCACTCACGAGTGCCAACGTCGCCTGCGGCTTCCACGCCGGTGACGCCCTGACACTGCGAAGGACTGTCAACGAGGCTGCGGAGAACAGCGTGACCGTTGGGGCGCAGGTCTCCTACCGAGACCTCGCCGGGTTCGGCCGCCGCGAGATGGAGGTCGAGCCTGACGAACTAGCCGCCGACGTGCTCTACCAGATCGGCGCTCTTGAGGGCCTGTGCCGGACGGCGGGCACCGCGGTGCGCTACGTCAAGCCCCACGGGGCGCTCTACCACCGCACCCTCAAGGACCCCGTGCAGGCGGGCGCGCTGGTGGCGGCCGTCGTCGATTACGACCGCTCGCTGCCCATCATGACCATGGCGGGCGGTGAGGTGGAGACGGCCGCCCGGACGGCTGGGCTGAGGGTGATCCTCGAGGGGTTCGCTGACCGGGCATACGACGAGCACGGCCGACTGGTTCCTCGGACCCAGGAGGGGGCGCTGCTCACCGACCCGAGCGCCGTTGCGGGACAGGCGATCCGACTCGCGACCTCGGGGTCGATTCACTCACTATGTCTGCACGGCGACACGCCTGGCGCTCCGCTGCTCGCGCGATCCGTCCGCGCGGCTCTGGAGGAGTCAGGATTCGACGTCCGGGCCTTCACCTCCGCCTGATCTCATGCGCTTCCTTCCGATGGGCGACCGATCCGTCCTGGTCGAGCTGGCCGACCCGGCCGAGGTCCACCGGCTGCGAGCCGCGGCACTGGCCGCTGACGTCGGACGTGAGGTGGTGCCCGGCTGGCGGACCCTGCTGCTGACGACGGACGGTGACCCCAGGGTGCTGGTCGACGAGGTCAAGCGGCTGGCCACGACGACAGCGTCGCCAGTCGCCACCCAGCACCACGAGATCCCAGTCCGCTACGACGGGGAGGACCTGGCCGACGTCGCCGAGGCGAGTGGGCTGGCACCGCCAGAGGTGGTGGAGCTGCACGCTGGAGCCGAGTATGTCGTCGTGCTGCTCGGGTTCTCCCGCGGGTTTCCGTACCTTGCCGGGCTCCCGGAACAGCTGCGACTGCCCCGCCTCTCCACACCGAGAACCAAGGTGCCGGCCGGCTCGGTCGGCATCGCGCTGGACCAGTGCGGTATCTATCCGATGGACTCGCCGGGCGGCTGGAGGCTGCTCGGCCGGACCGACCTGCCGGTCTTCGACGAGACTTGTGATCCGCCGAACCTGCTGGGCATTGGCGACACCGTGCGGTTCGTGGCCGTCGCGCCGTGAGCCGGCTCATCGTCGTCGAGCCCGGACCGTACGCCTGCTTCCAGGATCTCGGGCGCCCCGGCCGGGCGCACCAAGGGGTACCCGGGTCGGGGGCAGCCGATCGGCGGTCCTTGCGTCTGGGGAACCGCCTGGTGGGCAACGCCGAGGACGCAGCTGGCGTCGAGGCACTCTTCGGCTCCTTGGTGCTGGAGGCTGTCGATGATGTGGTGGTGGCGGTGACTGGTGCATCGTGCGAGGTCACGCTCGGGTCCCGGCGAGAGGGTATGCACCTGGCGTTGGGCCTGCGTGCAGGCGGGCGGCTGCGGTGTGGAACACCGACACAAGGACTGCGCGTCTACGTGACGGTCCGGGGCGGCTTCGTCCCCCCGCCGGTACTCGGCAGCCGCTCCTACGACGAGCTCGGCCGGATCGGCCCGCCTCCACTGGCCGCTGGGGATGAGCTCGTCATCGGCCGAGACACCCCAGGCGCCGCCTGGTGGGAGCCGGCCCCGATAGCCCTCCCAGTGACCGAACCGGTGCTCAGGCTCAGCCGCGGGCCTAGAGACGACTGGGCCAGCGCCGAGGCGCTGACCTTGCTGACGTCGTCGGTCTGGACCGTTCGGCCGGACAGCAACCGGACCGGCCTGCGGCTGTCCGGGCCGGTGTTGAGCCGGCGCGTGGGAGAGCTCCCGAGTGAGCCGACCGTGCCCGGCGCCGTCCAGCTGCCGGCCGACGGACAGCCGATTCTGCTCGGTCCAGACAGCGGTACGACCGGCGGGTATCCGGTCCTTGGTGTCGTGTTCGACGAGGACCTGGATCATGCGGGCCAGTCAGCACCCGGCACCGGGCTGCGGTTCCGCTGGAGCTGACCGGGTCATGACCGAGCTGCTCGACGAGATGTTCACCCGTGCCATCGAGGAGATGCGGGGGCTCGAGCGCACCGCGGTCGGGCCGTCCAAGGGGCCTGAAAGCGCTCGGCGACTCCTTGAGGTCTACGATGCCCAGCTTGGCAGCCGGCACCTCGACCTGGCGGCCCGGTGGCTGCAGGTCCACGGGAGGGGCTACTACACGATCGGTTCCTCCGGCCACGAGGGCAACGCAGCCGTGGCCGCCGCGTTGCGTCCGACCGACCCAGCCTTGCTGCACTACCGCTCGGGCGCGTTCTTCCTCGAGCGGGCCCGACAAGGGGGCGTCACGACGGCGTTGAGGGACGTCCTGCTCGGGGTCGTCGCCTCCACAGAGGATCCGATATCTGGTGGGCGGCACAAGGTATTCGGGAGCCGGTCGCTCGCCGTGATCCCTCAGACGTCGACTATCGCCTCGCACCTGCCGCGGGCGGTCGGAGTGGCCTTCTCGATCCACCGGGCCCGCAGGCTGGGCGTGCCCTGCCCGTGGCCCTCGGACGCAGTCACCATATGCAGCTTCGGTGACGCCTCCGCGGATCACTCCACGGCCACCGGCGCGATCAACGCAGCGATCCAGGTGGGGTACCAGAA
>JACCVA010000034.1 GCA_013698435.1 Nocardioidaceae bacterium
CATCGCCGCCGCGGCCTGTGAGACAACCGTCCCGGTGGTGGCGCAACGACTGTCCACGGTCGCCATGGCCGACCGCATCATCGTGATGGACCGTGGCGTGGCCCGGGCGGTGGGACGTCATCGCGACCTGGTGATGACCGACCCGCTGTACGCAGAGCTGGCCGCGACGCAGTTGCTGGCCACGTGCGCCGGGGACGCTGGATCGCCGCACCTCGCCGTCGACGAGCGGGCACCGTAGTCTCCGCGGAGGCCTCAGCGGGTGATGCGCTGCACCACCCCGTCCGCAGTACCGGTGACCCACAGCGTGTGACTGCCGGGAGCAACGGCAACGGTGTCCGGTTGCTGGACCGTGGGATAGGTGGCAATGACACGCGGGGTGTCGGTGCTGAGGTCGAGGCCGATCAGCTGGTTCTTCGCGGTCAGGGTGACCCACACGGTGCTCGTCTTCGGGTCCGACGCGAGGCCGTAGGGGCTGCCATCGAGATCCAACCGGCCCACCTCCTCCAGCGGGTCGAGGGAGTCGACGAGGAGCTGCTCGCCGCGGGTGTCGGAGACGACCACCCGGTGACCGCTGGTCAGCGTCCCGTGGGTGGGTCCGGCTCCGGCGTCGATCCGGCCCGTGCGCTGCATGGTGGTCAGGTCGTAGGTGCTCAGCGTGAACGCGCCGACGTCCACCACGGCCACGTCGGTGCCGTCGGCGATCACCCCACCCGGCTGCTTCAGGTCCTCGAAGGAGCGCAGCACTTCCCCGTCGCGGACGACGGTGATCGAGCCACTGAACTCATTGCCCGCGACGAGATCACCGTTCGCGGCGGCGGTGGCGTCGTGGGGGTGTCGCTGGACGTCGGTGGCCCGGGTCGACCCGTTAGCAAGTGATACCTCGATCAGCTGGTCAGCGGTCTCGTCGGGCACCAGCACCGGGCCACCGGGAGCGGCCACCTGCAGGTGCCGCACTTTCCCGGGAAGCGGCACGCTGGTGCGCACCTCGAGCGTCATCGGGTCGAGCAGCAAGAGCCGGTAGGGATCATGCACCGCGACCGCCAGCAGCTTCGTCTTCGCGTCGTAGACGATGCCTTGCGGCGAGGGCCCCACCTCGACGGTGTCTCCGACCGGCGCGACCGTGGTCTCCGGTGCCCGGGCCGGCTCGGCGGCGCCCAAGCTCTCGTCCTCGTTGCTGCCTCCACCGCAGCCGGCCAAGGTCAGCAACAGGGTGAGGGTCGCCACGAGGCTCCTCCGCTTGGTCACCGGTCCAGTGTGCCTGCCGTTTTGGGCTGGCGCTTCCTCTCCGGCCCAGGGTTGCCCGCCGACTGCCGGTGGCCCGGCTGGTGCGCCGGTGCGCCGGGGACCCGCTGCCGGTCCGCGTCCTCGGCACCGAGGAAGCGCGTCGGTTCGCCGCGGGGGTCGCGGCCGTCATGGACGACGAGGCCACCGAGTCGCCAGCGCTGCCGCGCGAGATCTTCGAGCCGCTGTGATCCGGCCCGGCGCTCGCAGTCGGGTCGCATCGGTGCCGGTGATGGCGAGCCAGTCACCCGCCTCGACGGCCCGGCGCGCAGAAGGACCTGCCTTGTGGAGCGACAAGTCCGGAGGTAGCGTGACCTCGGCCGCGACATCGTTGCTCCGGTCAACCGGTCAACCGGTCAGCCGCTGGCCGGTGCTGCGCAGACGTGGAGGTCCACCTGTGACGAGAACCCTGACGACCGCACGACCGCGACGGGGGGTGGCGGCGCTCGCCGCCATCGCGTTCGCCGTCGGGCTCGGCGGTCTGGCCCAGCCGGCCGCGCACGCCGCGTCCGGGACGCCGGGCGCACCGAACGAGACCCGTCCCTACGAGCCCGGAGAGGAAGGGATGGTCGGGGCCGAGGCCCACTCCCGGTCCAACTCGCCCTCGCGGGTGCCGTCGAGCCACGTGCCGCGGCCCGCGACGCTCCCTGTCGCCGCCAACCCCGCCGCCAAGGCCTTCGAGGGCCTGAACATGAAGGACCAGCGCACGGCGAACAACGGGAACCAGTTCTCCCTCGAGCCACCCGACCAGGCACTGTGTGTCGGCGCGAGTCAGGTCATCGAGGGCGTCAACACCGTCTTCTCGATCCACGACAAGACGAGCGGGGCACGCACCGAGCCGATGTCCTACGACCTGTTCTTCAACGGCGTCGCGGAGATCGACCGCACTCCCGGCGCGAAGAAACCCTTCGGCCCGTTCGTGTCCGACCCGAAGTGCTACTGGGACCCCCAGCTGAACCGGTTCTACATGACCGTGCTGGAGCTCGGCACCGACTCGGCGACGGGTGACTTCACCGGCGCGAGCTATGTCGACATCGCCGTGAGCAGGACTGCCACTCCGTCGCCCAGCCCCAGGGACTGGTACCTCTACAAGCTCGACGTCGCGAACGCCGGCGGCGGCGACACGACCACCGGGTCCTCCGGCGGGAATCTCGCCTCGCACCCCGGCTGTCCCTGTCTCGGGGACCAGCCGCTGATCGGCGCCGACCGCAACGGGTTCTTTATCAGCACCAACGAGTTCCCGATCTTCCAGAACGGGTTCAACGGCGCGCAGGTCTACGCCTTCGACAAGGCCGCGCTCGCCGCCGGCACCCTGAAGGTGCAGCGGATCGAGAGCCCTGCCACTCCGCTGGCGGAAGGCATCGCGTACAGCATCCAGCCGGCCACCTCGCCGGCCGCCTCCGAGTGGTCCACCGAGGCCAACGGCACCGAGTATGCCCTGTCGGCCCTGGACTTCACGGCCAAGCTCGACAACCGGATCGCGTCGTGGGCGTTCACGAACACCGCGTCGCTGACGACCGCCAACCCGGACGTCCGGGTGTCCAGCACGGTGCTCGCCAGCGAGGTGTACGGGCAGCCGCCGGCGGTCGAGCAGAAGCAGGGGCCCTACCCGCTCGGGCAGAGCCTCAAGGACAAGCTCAACCTGCTCAACTCCAACGACGACCGGATGCAGCAGGTCGTCTACAGCGGTGGGCGGACCTGGAGCGGCCTGAACACGGTGGTCAAGACGGACAACGGGCCCACCACCACCGGCATCGCCTACTTCGTGGTGCGTCCGTCGCCGACCTCGGCGGCGATCACCTCGCAGGGCTACGTCGCGGTGAACCGCAACTCGGTGATGTTCCCGTCGATCGGGGTCACCACCGGGGCAACCCGGGCCGCGATGGTGTTCACCCTCGCGGGACCGGGCTACTACCCGTCCACCGCGTACGTGTCGCTCACCCCGACGGGCACGGTGACCGGCCCGGTCACGGTGTACGGCGCAGGCGCCGTGCCGGCCGACGGCTTCACCGGCTACCCGCAGTTCGGTGGCAGCGGGGTCGAGCGGTGGGGTGACTACTCCGCCGCGGTCGCTGGCCCGGAGGGCAAGATCTGGATGGCCGCGGAGTACATCCCCGGCACCTTCGGCTACCCGCCCTTCATCGCCAACTGGGGGACGGCGATCGGCAGCATCTGAGCGCGCCCGAAGGCCCGGCACCACACGGCGGCG